>JAIELU010000185.1 GCA_019752775.1 Campylobacterales bacterium
ATTGTTGTTATGGCCGCTGGCTTACGACCAAATCTATCTTGGAATCCACTGGAAGATATGACAACGGTTACTGTTACGATTGTTAATTCACTTGTTGGAGATTTTGAATTTAATTCGCCTGAAACACTTTCAGCATTTGCATTAGGATTAATTTTATTTGTAGTGACCTTGATTCTAAATATGATTTCATTATCTCTTATTAGAAAATTCAAAGAAAAATATAAAGTGAATACATTATGATTAAAAGAAAAAAAGAAAAACAAAACAATAATCCATTTTATGATTCAACACTAAAAAAAAGACATGCAAGTGCGGCTAGATTTAAAAAGTTTACTTTAACTTCATTGCTTTTTTCTATTGCTTTTTTATCATTTTTCTTATTTGATATTGTTGGAAAAGCAATTCCTGCTTTTAAAGTGGCTTACATTCAAACAGAAGTTACATTTAATGAAAAATCTTTAGATGATACAAGATTTGCCGTTGATAAAAAATATAGAGACTTAGTTTCAAGAGCATGGCTTAGAGATATTCCATCATTACTTAAAGAAAATCCAAATTTTATGAATACGACCATAACTACTTGGGTTTTAGTAGATGATCAAGTTGATCAATATTTAAAAGGTCACCACCATAAACTAAAAGAAAATGAAATAATTTTTGTGGAAGATTTACTTTCTCAAGGATTAATTAAAAATAAATTTAATGCTATTTTCTTTACAAAAGGTGATTCAAAAATCCCTGAATATGCAGGTCTTTATTCAGCAATAATTGGTTCTGTTCTTACTTTGATAATTACAATGATTGTGGCTTTTCCAATTGGAGTAATGACAGCTATTTATTTAGAAGAGTTTTCAAGTGATAATAAATTTACAAGATTTATAGAAATAAATATCAATAATCTAGCAGCAATTCCATCTATTTTATTTGGTCTTTTAGGACTGGCTATATTTATAAATTTATTCGGAATGCCACGAAGTTCACCATTAGTTGGAGGTTTAACACTTGCACTTATGACTTTACCTATTATTATTGTTAGTTCACGAGCAGCTCTTCGAGCCGTACCTGATAGTATAAGACAAGCAGGTTATGGGTTAGGGCTTAATAAAATTCAAGTGACTCGTGACCATGTTTTACCACTTGCCTTTCCAGGAGTTTTAACAGGTTCAATTATTGGTTTAGCTCATGCAATGGGAGAAACAGCTCCTTTGATTATTATAGGAATGATAGCCTTTATTCCTGATGCTCCAACGATGGTAACACAAGCTGCAACTGTTATGCCAGCACAATTATTTACTTGGGCTGGAATGCCTGAGGGAATGTATATAGAAAAAACAGCAGCTGGAATTGTGGTTTTATTAACAATTCTAATTTCATTAAATACAGTTGCAATAATTTTGCGAAAAAAATTCGAAGTAAAATGGTAATAAGGAAAAATATAATGATAGAAAATGATAATAAAACAAAAATAGCAGTAAAAAATCTGAACTTATATTATGGGGTAAATCAAGCACTTTTTGATATTTCTGCAAATTTATATGAAAATAAAATCACAGCACTTATTGGACCATCTGGTTGTGGAAAATCTACATTTTTAAGATGTGTAAATAGAATGAATGATTTAATTCCAATAGTAAAAATTGATGGTTCAATAATAATTGATAATAAAAATATTTATGATAAAGATGTTGATGAAGTAAGTGTTAGAAAAAAAATCGGAATGGTATTTCAACAACCAAATCCTTTTCCAAAATCAATTTATGACAATGTATCTTACGCTCCACTAAAACATGGAATCGTAAAAAAAGGAAGAGATTGCGATGAACTAGTTGAACTTTCACTAATTAAATCTGGACTTTGGAATGAAGTAAAAGATAAATTAAACCAACCAGGAACTTCACTTTCAGGAGGACAACAACAAAGATTATGTATTGCAAGAACCATTGCCATTAAACCAGAAGTTATTTTAATGGATGAACCAACAAGCGCACTTGACCCAATTTCAACAGAAAAAATAGAAGCTTTAATGCTTGAATTAAAACAAGATTACACAATCATAACTGTTACACATAATATGCAACAAGCTGCACGTGTGGCTGATTATACAGCATTTTTTCACTTAGGAAAACTAATAGAATACGATGAAACACAAACTATTTTTGTTAACCCACACAATAAAAAAACAGAAGATTATATTACAGGAAGGTTCGGATAATGTTAAGACCATACGAAATAAAATTACAAAATATAAAAGAAGAAATATCAAAAATCGGTATTGATGTTGTTAATTCACTAGAATTATCTTTAAGAGCTTTAGAAGATAAAAAGATTGATGATTTAAAAAATGTTGACTTAACAGAAAAAAAATTATTGTTAAGATCGAATGAAATTGATAATATTATAGTTACAACTTTGGCTTTATATTCACCAGAAGCTAAAGATTTAAGACAGTTGGTTTCTTACTTAAAAATTACAAATGAATTAGTAAGAACAGGTTCAAATGCTAAAGATTTTGCAAAAATGTTCAAAAAATCTTATTCAGATGATTTAAATACAAATATGATTTTAGAATATGCCGTTCCATTATTGAAATCAGCACTTTTATCTCTTCAAACATCTATTTCAATACTTGATGAAACAAATGCAAACCATATTGAAGAGAAATATCACAGAGTAATAGTTGAAGAAAGTAAAACTGATGATTTATATTTAATGATTGAAAAAAATATTCTAAAATTGATTTCAAAAAACCTTGATTTATCAAAAGAGTATTTTGATATATTAAGTGCTTTGCGAAGACTTGAAAAAATTGCTGATCGTGCTGTTTCTATTGCTAATTTGTTGCATTTCGCTCAAGTTGGCGGTGACATGGTACAATCATGATATTTATGTTATAATTTTACCATGAAAAAAGCTATAAATAAAATCAAAAACTACTTCAGTACAAACTTTGAAGTCCTTGCAGCAACGATTATTTTACTAATTATATTAATTTCTAGCATTGACTTTTACAAAGCAATTATTCTTATGTTAGAGTTTATAGTTATCATGGAAGTTGTAAAAATGGTCTCTGATTTTATCAAAAAAGAGACTTTGCGACTTAGATATGTTATTGATATTTTTGTTATATTTTTAATTCGTGATGTAATTATTTTAACTACAAATAAAAATAGAGACTATTTTGATATTACATTTTTACTTTTTGTAATTTTTGTATTTTTTATATTCAGAATTCTGGCTATTAAATTTTCACCAGGGATTATAAAAATCTCAAAAGATACAGTAATTGAATACGAAGATGAAAGACCAAATAAAAAAGTTATAACAACAAAAGAGTCAAATTCTGATGAATAATAAATTAATTTTAATAGTAGAAGATGAAGAAGATATTTTAGAACTTCTTGAATACACTCTTCAAAAAGAGGGTTATGAAACAATTGGTTTTTTAAAAATTGATAAAAATGTAAGAAATGTTTTAAATGAAGAACAAATTGATTTAATTTTAATGGATAGAAATCTTCCTGGAATTGAAGGAACTTCATTTATAAATGAAATAAAACAACAAGGATATACAAATCCTGTTATTTATGTAACTGCTAAAGATAAAGACGAAGATATTATTGATGGCTTTGATAATCATGCAGATGATTATATTACTAAACCCTTTAACATAAAAGAGTTGTGTGCCAGAATAAAAGCAGTTATAAAAAGAAGTTCAAAAGATGTAGATGTTTTAAAAGTAAAAGATATTGTATATAAATCTTCAAATAAAAAATTTTATATTGATAATGAGGAAATTGACTTAACCCATCTTGAACATGATTTATTACTTGAATTTATTAAAAATAAAGATATTTTACTTTCAAGAGAACACTTACTAAATAGCGTTTGGCAAGATTCTTTTGAAAAAAAAGAAAAAACTGTAAATGTTGCCATCAAAAGATTAAAAGCAAAAATAGACCCAAATGCAAAAAAAGAATATATTCGTTCAATTAGAGGGGAAGGTTATATTTTTTGTTAAAGATTCATCAACTTTTTCTTAGAACCTACATTGCAATATTTTTAGTTATTCTTCTAACCTTAAGCATTATTACTTATTTTTGGTCAAAAAATATTTATATAAATCAGGTTGAAAAAAATCTACTTCAAAATATTGAGACTTTATCTATTGTTTTTAAAAATGAAAATAATCTTGGAAATACTTCTGAAATAATCCATGAATTACATGAAAAACTAAAACTTAGAATCACAATTATTGATGAACAAGGAGTTGTAATTGCAGATAGTGATAAAGAGTTATCTTTAATCAAAAATCATTTACATAGAAAAGAGATAATTGAAGCAAAAAACAACATCATTGGAAAAGATACTAGAAAATCTGAAACTATTGATAAAGAGTTATTGTATATTGCAAAAAAGATTACTATTTCAAATAAAATCTATTACATAAGAATGGCTGATTATATAAGTATTATCACCGATAATTTTATTAGTCTTACCTTTGGAATTTTTTTATTCATAACATTTTTTTTAATTATTGCTTTTTTAGCTACATATTTTATTAGTATTAGAGTCAAAAAAGAGACGGATAATATTCTTCATTTTTTAACTTTATTAGCTCACAAAAAGCCTTCTTTTATTTTAGATTCAAATTATACTTATGAGTTTTATAAAATTTCAAAATTATTAAATAAAGTTGCTATTAAACTTTCAAAAAGAGAAAAGCAAAAAGCAAAACAAAACGCAAAATTAAAAATTGCAAATAAACAAAAAGATGAAATAATCTCTGCCATTTCCCATGAATTTAAAAATCCTATTGCAATAATTTCAGGATATACTGAAACAATTTTAAATGATGAACAAATGCCACAACTTATGAAAACTAGATTTCTAAAAAAAATTTATTCAAATGCCAATAAAATGTCTCATATCGTTGATAAATTAAGATTAACTCTTAAACTTGAAGAGGGGAAACAAGAACTAATTTTAATACCTTGTTCTATGAAAAAATTAATTGAAACTTGCATTAGTGATTTAAAAGATAAGTATAAAAATAGAGAAATTATAATTCAAGGCGAAGATATAACTCTAAAAGTCGATGAAACATTGATTTCTATGGCAATTTCTAACTTAATCGAAAATGCTTTAAAATACTCAGAAGATGAAATAATTGTAAATATTTCACAAAATTCTATTTGTGTCATAGATAAAGGTATTGGTATTGAAGAAAAAGAGTTGGAAAAAATAAACCAGAAATTTTATAGAATTTCAAATAATGGGTGGAATAACTCTCTTGGATTGGGACTTTTCATAGTACAATCTGTCCTATCTTTGCACAACTTTACCCTAAAAATAGACTCTGATTTTAAAAATGGTTCACAATTTTCAATAAATTATTAATATACACTTAATTTAAGCGTAAATTAATAATTACTACACTATTATTGCACCTCATTAAAAAAGCGGAGAAAATAAATGAAATTTACTCAAATGGCACATGCTAACGAAATCGAAAGAAATTGGATAGTAGTTGATGCAACTGATAAAATATTCGGAAGAATTATTACAGAAGTTGCTACTATCTTAAGAGGGAAAAACAAACCTTGTTTTACACCAAATGTAGACTGCGGAGATTTTGTTGTTATTATAAATGCATCAAAAGCAAGATTTTCTGGTAAAAAATTAGAAAGTAAAAATTACTTTACACACTCAGGTTATTTTGGTAGTACAAAAACTCACAAAATGTCTGAAATGTTTGAAAAAAATCCAGAAAAATTATACAAACTAGCTACTAGAGGTATGCTTCCAAAAACAACTCTTGGAAAAGGTATGTTAAAAAAATTAAAAGTATATGCAGGAAGTGAACATCCTCATACTGCGCAAATTAAAGGATAAGAGTAATGGCAAAAGTATATGCAACTGGAAGAAGAAAAACAGCTGTAGCAAAAGTATGGCTAGAAAATGGTAATGGTCAATTAACAATCAATGGTCAAACTCTTGACGCTTGGTTAGGTGGACATGAATCAATTAAAAAAAGAGTTATGCAACCATTAAATGTTGCGAAACAAGAAACTTCTGTAAACATTATTGTAAAAACTCTTGGTGGTGGTTATTCAGCGCAAGCTGATGCTGCTAGACATGGGATTTCAAGAGCATTAGTTGCTTTTGATGAACAATTTAGAGCTATCTTAAAACCTTATGGTTTATTAACTAGAGATTCAAGATCAGTTGAAAGAAAAAAATTCGGAAAGAAAAAAGCAAGAAAATCTTCTCAATTCTCAAAAAGATAATTTTTGGAATTCAAAAGAGAAATGCTTTTCTTTTTATCAAAAGGAGCGACGAAAGTTGCTCCTTTTTTTATGCATTATTATATAAAAAGACTATACAATACCCTATGAAATTTTTAACCTATTACTTATTACTACTTACATATTTAAGCGCAAGCTCTTTAAATTTATCAATGTCTTCAAGTCCTAGTAGACTAAATCCAATATTAGCAAATGACACGGCAAGTAGCGAAATATCTGATTGGCTTTTTAATGGTTTGTTTAAATATGACAAAAATGGAAATCCGACTGTTGAATTAGCAAAATCTTATAATTTTGAAACTCCAAGAAAATTAATCATAAAATTAAGAGACGATGTCCTTTGGCATGATAATGTAAAACTTACATCAAAAGATATTATTTTTACCTATGAAAAGATTATTGACCCAAAAGTATTTAATTCTATTAAATCAAATTTTCAAGAAGTTCAAAGTGTAAAAGCATTAGATGAGTACACAATTGAAGTTATATATAAGAATCCTTATTTTAAGGCACTTGAAACTTGGATGGTTGGAATTCTTCCTTATCATATTTTAAAAGATGAAAAAGATTTAATGACAAGTTCATTTAATAAAAATCCAATAGGAACAGGTTCTTATAAATTAAAAGAGTTTAAACAAGGTCAAGATATTGAACTTATCGCAAATGATAAATATTTTGACGGAAAACCAAAAATTGATAAGATTTTATATAAATTTCTTCCAGATCCAAATACTTCTTTTTTATATTTAAAACAAAAAAAATTAGACCTTGGTGGATTAGATCCTATTCAAGTTGATAGGCAACTTGATGATAATTTTAAACACAATTATACAATCATGCAAAAACCAAGTTTTAGTTTTTCTTATTTAGGCTTTAATTTAAAAAATGAAAAGTTTAAAGATATTAGAATTAGACAAGCTTTATCTTTAGCAATTAATCGACAAGAGTTAGTTGACATTTTATTTTTTGGTTATGGAAAAGTTTGTAATGGTCCATTTCTGCCAAATTCTTTTGCATATAATGAAGAAATAAAAACTATAACTCAAGATATTACTAAAGCAAAAGAACTTTTAAAGGATGCAGGTTACGATGAAAATCATCCTTTTTCTTTTGAAGTAGTGACAAATACTGGAAATGATATACGGATAAATGCAGCTTTAATTTTACAATACCAACTACAAAAAGCTGGAATTAAAATGAATATTAGAGTTATGGAGTGGCAAGCATTTTTAAATACAGTTGTTCATCCAAGAAATTTTGAGGCTGTACTTCTTGGTTGGTCAATGGCGTTAATGCCTGATGCTTCTCCTATTTGGCACAGCTCAAGTAGTAAATTGGGTGGATTTAATTTCGTTTCTTATGCAAACCCTGAAATAGATAATTTAATTGAAAAAGGTAACAACACTGTAAATAGAGAGGAATTAGGGGAAATTTATAAAAATATTTTTAAAATTATAACTGATGATTTGCCATATTTATTCCTATATATTCCTGATTCAGTCTCTGCTATAAATAAAAATATAAAAAATATTGAACCCTCTTTTGTAGGAATAATGCATAACCAAAAAGATTGGGAAATACAAGAATAAATATAATATTGAAGGATAATTAAAATATGGATAAAAATAAAATAATACTTTTTGATTTAGATGGAACACTAATAGACTCAACAGATGCAATAGTTTCGACATTTTATCACTCTTTTAAAGAACTAAATTTTGATTTTAAAGGTGATGATGAAACTATTAAATCATTAATTGGTTACCCTCTTGATATTATGTACAAAGAATTAGGAGTTGAAGAATCAAAAATTTGGGATTTTGTTGATGCTTATAAAAATAGATATAAAATCATTTCAAAAAAACAAACTACACTTTTAAAAGATGCTTATGAAGCTATTTATGTAGCTTCTTTATTTGCAAGAGTTAGTGTTGTTACTACAAAAACAAGAATGTATACAATGCCTTTATTAGAGCATTTTAATATTGCTCAATTTTTTGAAATAATAACTGGAAGAGAAAATGTTCAAAATCCTAAACCACATCCTGAACCTATTTTAATTACACTTGAACAAATGAATTATGATAAAAATAAACATACAGTTTGGATGATTGGAGATACAAAATTGGATTTAATTGCAGCAAATGAAGCAAATATAAATTCAATTGGTGTTTTATGTGGATATGGACAAGAAGAAGAGTTACTAAAATACACAAATATTATAAAACCTAATGCATTTAGTGCAATAAGTTACATTAAAAGCCTCTAGAATCATTAATAATAGCTTAATATTATTAATTAATTAATATTTAACATTTAAAAACAAGTTTTTAATTCTATAATATTTTTATATTCATATTAGTCTATAATAATAGAAAATATTACGATAAAATAGTACTTTCTTTAATATGAATAATTTATTTAATTAATTTTTATTTCAAAAAAAATGATTTATCTATAATATAATGATAGTTAAATCAATAAATAAAAGTTCATTTAAGCTAAAATTATTTATAATACTAAAGACTAATTGAATTTTTTAAGTTAGATTTAATATTAATAATAAGGAGAGCCTCTATGTTAGAAATTAGATGGCATAGCCGTGCAGGACAAGGTGCCGTTACAGGTGCAAAAGGTCTTGGTTCTGTTGTTGCTGAAACGGGTAAACAAGTTCAAGCTTTTGCTTTTTACGGTTCAGCTAAAAGAGGTGCGTCAATGACGGCTTATAATAGAATTGATGATAAACCAATTTTAAACCATGAAAAATATATGCAACCAGATTTTGTATTTATACTAGATCCAGGTCTAGCTATTACGGATAATATCACTGCAAATGGTAAAGATACAACAAAATATATAATAACTACACACTTACAAAAAAAAGAATTGATTTCTTTAGTTCCAACTTTACAAGGAATTGAAGATAGAGTATTCGTACTTGACTGTTTTCAAATTGCAAGAGATACTATAGGAAAAGCTATTCCAAATACTCCAATGCTTGGTGCATTTATGAAAGTAAGCGGAATGTTTGAACTTGATTACTTCAAAGAGAAAATGAAAGGTGTACTAAAAAAGTTACCTCAAAATGTTATTGACGCAAATATGATTGCAATCCAACGAGCTTACGATGAAGTTCATTAAAGGATAAAAAATGAGTAAACCAATAAGTGAAATGGGATGGGATGAATTAGTACCTGGTGCTGCTTTATTCACATTTAACGGAGATATAAATTATAATATAGCAGATATTCAACCTGAAGATAGAATGTATTCAGAGACTAGTTCAAAAAGTATGAGTGTTGGAGACTGGAGAGTTATTAAACCAGTTTGGAATTCTGAAACATGTATTGACTGCCAAAATTGTTGGATATTCTGTCCAGATACATCTATTATTGCTAGAAATAAAGAGATGAAAGGTATTGATTACGAACACTGTAAAGGTTGTGGATTATGTGTAAGCGTTTGCCCTACAAATCCAAAATCACTTTTAATGTTTAATGAATACGAAACAGTTGAAGATGCACTTGGTAAATGGCCTGAGAAAAAGAAAAAAGGTGAAGAATAATGAATAAGAGAATTATGGAATTAAAAGGTGTAGAAGTTTGGGATGGAAACATGGCAAACTCTCAGGCTTTAAGACAAGCTGATGTTGATGTTGTTGCTGCTTATCCTATTACCCCATCAACTGCTACTGTTGAAAACTACGCAATGTTTCATGCAAATGGATATATTGATGGCGAAGTAATGATGACTGAATCTGAACACGCAGCAATGTCTGCATGTATTGGAGCAGGAGCGGCTGGTGGAAGAGTTGCAACAGCAACTTCTTCACAAGGTTTAGCACTTATGATTGAAACTTTATATCAAGCATCTGGAATGAGAATTCCTGTTGTTTTATGTTTAGTAAATAGAGCATTAGCTGCACCACTTAATGTAAATGGTGACCACTCAGATTTATATTTAACAAGGGATTCTGGTTGGATTTCAATTGATGCATTTTCACCTCAAGAAGCTTATGATATGACTTTAATGTCATTTAAAATTTCTGAACATCCAGAAGTTAGACTTCCAGTTATTTCTAATCAAGATGGATTTATGACTTCACATACAGCTCAAAATGTTACACCTTTAAAAGATGATGTTGCTTGTAAATTTGTAGGTGATTACTTACAAGTAAATGCTTTATTAAACTTTGATAAACCTGTAACTCATGGTGTTCAAACTGAACAAGATTGGCATTTTGAACATAAAGCAAAACAACATGCTGCTTTAATGAGTTCTAAAAAAGTAATCTTAGAAACATTTGCACAATTTAAAGAATTAACAGGAAGAGAATATAAACTTGTTGAATCTTATAATTTAGAAAATGCTGATGTTGCAATTGTATGTTTAGGTTCAACTTTTGAAACTGCAATGCTAGCAATTGATCAATTAAAAGCTGAAGGAATTAATGCAGCTGTTGTAGCACCAAGAGTATTTAGACCTTTCCCACTTGAAGAAGTTGCCGTTGCATTACAAAATGTAAAAGCAATCGCTTGTATGGATAGATCAGCACCTGGTGGAACTGTTGGAACTCTATATAATGAAGTTTCAGGAGCATTAATCAATACAAAAGCTCGACCATTAGTTTCTAATTTAATTTATGGTTTAGGTGGAAGAGATATGACTGTTGCTGGTTTAAAAGATATATTTAGAACTTTAGATAAAGAAGCAAAAGAAGGTAAGTTATCTGGAAAAATCCAAAGATTTATTGGAGTAAGAGGTCCAGAACTTAGCTTTTATGAAACGCAAGGAATATAAAAATGAGTACACTTGTTAATACACAAAAAGAGATTAAAAATTTAAAATCATTCTCAACAGCAGCTGAAAGATTTGAGGGTTCACACCTTTTATGTCCAGGTTGTGCGCACTCTATTATCGTTAGAGAAGTTTTAAATGCAACAAATGATAACTTGGTAGTATCTGCTTCAACTGGATGTTTAGAAGTTTGTACAGCTATTTATCCTCATACTTCATGGGATTGTTCTTGGATTCATATTGGATTTGAAAACTCATCAACTGCAATGGCAGGAGTTGAGACAATGAACAAAGCCTTAAGAAATAAAGGAAGAATTAGTGAAGATACTCCTCAACCAAAATTCGTAACATTTGGGGGAGATGGTTCTACTTATGATATTGGATTCCAATGGATTTCTGGATGTTTTGAAAGAGGTCATGACTTTATGTATGTTTGTTTAGACAATGAAGTTTACGCAAATACGGGAGGTCAAAGATCATCTTCAACTCCAATTGGTTCAAGTACAACAACAGCACCAGCTGGTTCTCACTCTTATGGTGAGAAAAGACAAAAGAAAGATATAGTTTCTATTATGGCAGCTCATGGTGCACCTTATGTTGCTCAAGTAGCACCTAATAAATGGAAAGATATGGTTAAAAAAATCCAAAGAGGTTTTGATACACACGGACCTGTATTTATAAATGCAATGAGTGCTTGTACAACTGAGTGGAAATTTGCTCCAAATCAAACTATTGAAGTTTCTGATTTAGCAGTTGATTCTTTAGTTTTCCCATTATATGAAATTATTGAAGGAAGAGAATTAAACATCACTTATAGACCAAAAAATATTATTCCAGTAAGAGATTATTTAGGAGCTCAACCAAGATTTAAACACTTGTTTAAACCTGAATATGAATATCTAATTGATGAATGGCAAAAAAGAATTGACGAAAGATGGGTATTCTTACAAAAAAGAGAAGAAATTAGAATGTAATTTCTTTTTGAAATGAGAGTTTTATCAGTATAATACACCTTTAAAATTAAATGGGATAATTATGATAAAACTTTCAAACCTATTAAAAATGTTATTAGCTATTTTAATAGGTGCTTTTGGTTCTATTTTATTCATATTTTTACATCTTCCTCTTCCGTGGCTTTTAGGAGCTATTTTTACAACTTCCATTGCTATGCGATTTGAAAATCTTCCAATCCAAAATCCAAAAATATTTTCAGCACCTGCAAGAATTTTTATAGGTTTAATAATCGGAAGTGCTTTTACTCCACAAATTCTAGAGTTTTTGCATCTTTATTTATTTAGTATTTTATTAATCATCCCTTATTCTATTATTGTTACATTTGCAGGAATGTATTATTATGTAAAAGTTTTAAAATTTGATAGGAAAACTGCTTTTTTTAGTTCAACTCCTGGTGGAGTTGTAGAAATGGTAATCTTAGGAGAAGAGCAAAAAGCTGATACTTCAAAAATTACTCTCGTACAATCTTCAAGGCTTTTATTTGTAGTTTTAACTTTACCTTTTATTATTCAATATATTTTTCATTTAGATATAAGTGGTAACCAGTTGATTACAAAATCTATAAAAGATACAAATTTGTTAGAATTTTTTTATTTGATTATTATTGGTATTTTTGGAGCATTATTAGCTAAAAAACTAAAAATCTCTGCTGCATTTTTGATTGGTCCAATGATTTTAAGTATTATTGTTTATAGTAGTGGTTTTATTTATACTTTAATTCCTGATGAATTAATCAAATTTGTTCAAATTATTTTTGGAACAATTATAGGCTTTACTTTTAGAGGTGTTAAGTTAAAAATGATTATAAAAACACTTCTAGGAACTTTTGGGCATTTTATTATTATTGCTTTTATTTCTGCTTTTTTTGTTTTTATTGCTTATTATTTTTTTGGTTTTCCAATAGTTTCTATTCTTTTGGCTTTTAGTCCAGGTGGTCAAACGGAGATGAATCTTATAGCTTTACTTGTAGGTGCAAATGTTCCATATATTACAATTCATCACATCATGAGGCTTTTTTTAGTTATGAATTTAGCCCCAATTATTGCTAAAAGATTATAATTTACTTATCTCTTTTAGTAATTCTTGAATTACCTCATCAAATGTTTTATTTAAACTATTTACAAACTCATAAGGTTTATTTTGGCTTACTAAAACTTTTCTATCATAAGTAAAAGTTTTTACAAGTTCTTTGTCTTTTAATAAATCAAATTTTACTTTTAAAATCACATAAGATTTATCTACATTGATTTCATGATAAATTTTTATTACATTTGTTTTTAAAAGATAATCATATTTTATTTTTGCATCTTCTTGTAATACTAAAGAAAAAATATTACTACTTTGTAAAGTTTCCAATAAAGAGTTTTGAATCATATTACTTGGAATATTTATCCATCTATTTTTTGCGTATTCTTCAAATGAATATGGTTTTGTACTATAGAAAATAGCTCTTGAATTAAAGCTTTTATTCACAAGTGGTTCTTCAATTAAAATTGATTTTCCAATATTTCTATAACTACTATTTTTTGGATTAAAATCTATAGAATAACTATTTATATCAACTTCTTGTTTTAGTGAACATCCTGATATTAAAACTACTATTAAAAGATAAAAAAGATTTTTCATATTATTCTCCTGGTCCATTTTTTATATTTTTTTGTTTAAATAAAATATCACTTGGACTTTGATTTAGATTATCTATCAAAGTTTGAGTTTGTAAAAGTGTCGAATCTAGGTTATTTAAAACACTATTTAGTTTATCAAAACTCTCTTTTGACATATCATTTATATCAAAACTTCCTTTTCTTATTTCAACTAAAATTTCATTTGTTAAGTCTTTAAAACTATTTGCTGATTTATCAATACTTTCAAAAGATTTATTTCCATTTTTTGTCAGAATTGAAATATTTTGTAGAAGTTCATCAATTTTCTTTTCATTACTTACAAGATATGTACTAAATTGTTCTACATTACTCATACTATTTTGAGTTTTACCCAAGATTTCTGAAATAGTTTTTATATTTTCATCGGCTAAAAGTTTTTTCATTTGCCCTAAAACTTGAGTTAATTGATTTGTTAAATCAGTTGTAGAATCAACTAAAGTTGATAAATCAGATTGTTTTGAACTTATTATTCTAAAGCCATTTTGGTCTGAATGTAAAAGTTTTGAATCATTACTTCCACCTTTTAACTCAATATATTTAAGTCCTGTAATCCCTACATTTCCTAAAACTGCATAATTATCTTCTTTTATAGGAGTATCTTTTTTGATTACAATATCTATTTGTATCTCTTCTGAATTAAGTGGATTTAGTTTTATTTCATTTACATTTCCAACTTCAAATCCTCTATATTTTATAGATGAGCCAATATTTAATCCTGAAACTGATTCTGTAAAATAGATTGTGTATTCATCAAACTTTTTCTTTTCAAAACCAAATTTTCCCAACCAAAAAACTATAACCAAAAGTGAAATCACTAGTGCTATTACAAATAATCCTATTTTTAAAAAATTTATTTTAGTATCCATTATTTACCTTTATTTGTTAAGAAATCTCTTATAAATTCATCATTAGAATTTAATGCTTCATTAATATTTCCATCAAAGATTATCTTTTGTTTTAGTATTATAAATCTATCTAAAACTGTTTTTATTGTTTCTAAATCATGGGTAATTATGATTATTGTGATATTTAACATTTTTTTTAGATTAAGTAATAACTCATTTATTTTTTGAGTACTATAAGGATCAAGTCCACTTGTAGGTTCATCTAAAAATAAAACTTTTGGTTGCATTGCAAGACTTCGTGCAAGGGCAACTCTTTTTTTCATTCCACCACTTAATTCAGATGGATACAATAATGCACAACTTTTTGGAAGTCCAACAATTTCCAGATTTGTGTATGCAATTTTTTCTATTAAATCAGATGATAAATCTGTATATTCTTTTAACATTACACTTATATTTTCAATAACATTCAAAAAAGAGTACAAAGCTCCAAACTGAAATAAATAAGAAAACTGCTGTTTTAAATCTTGAATATCTTTTAGATTTATATTTGAAACATCTTTTCCTAAAAGTTCAATATTTCCCTTTTGGATTTTGTCCAACATAACTATTTGTTTTACCAATACACTTTTCCCAGAACCACTTCCACCTAATACTCCAAAAATCTCACCTTCATTTACACTAAATGAAATATCTTTGTGTACTATGTTTTCACCAAAAGCTGTTGATAAATTATTTACTCTTATTATTTTAAGTGCTTCCATTATATTCCAATCTCA
This sequence comes from Campylobacterales bacterium, assembly GCA_019752775.1. Lineage (GTDB taxonomy): Bacteria > Campylobacterota > Campylobacteria > Campylobacterales > Arcobacteraceae > Aliarcobacter. The sequence goes on from JAIELU010000185.1 coordinate 15,405, forward strand.
GTTAGAATCACTGAAAAAATCGCATTTAAAGCAATAACCACAAAGATAGCATTTACAACACTTATTGTTGTATATTTTCCTATACTTGTAGTATTGTTTTGTACTTGAAATCCTCTGTAACATCCAATAAGTGCAATAGCAACTCCAAAAAATATTGATTTAAAAACTCCAATTAAAAGATGTTTTAATGGAACTTCTTGTCCCATTCTGTTTATAAATTCAAAAAATGCAACATCTAAATCCGTATAAGCTATTACCATTCCACCGAATATTCCTACAATATCAGCAAAAAACACCAATAAAGGTAAAGCAATAACCAAAGCAAAAATTCTTGGTAAAACCAAAAATATTGTTGGCTCAAAATCCATAGTTCTCATGGCATCAATTTCATCTGTTATTTTCATAGCTCCAATTTCGGCAGTATATGAACTAGAACTTCGTCCTGCAATTACAATTGCTGTTACAAGTGGAGCAATTTCTCTAAACATCGTAATACAAATCATCTCAACAATAAAAATATTTGCTCCAAACTTTTCAAGCTGAACTGCTCCTTGATATGCAATTACGACTCCCACCAGAAATGAAGTGATTCCCACAATAAAAAGTGCATTTACAGCAGAAGTATCAATATATTTTAACATCGCTTTTAATCTCATTTTTTTAGGATTAAAAAGCGAATAAACAAAATAATAAAAAACTTTTCCTACAAATTTTGTAAAATCAAGGCTTGAAAGGTAAGCTTCATATGCAGCTTTACCAATCTTTTCTATAATATTTTTTTTATCTTTTATTTCTAAACTATTATCTTGATAGTGTTTTTCATAAAATCTATAAAACTCTTCAAAAGAATCTAAATTTTTAAGTGTTAAGTTTTTTTCTTCAACTTTTTTAAAAAATGAAATAAGATAAATAAGTGAAGCAGTATCACACTCTTTTAGATTTTGGAAATCTACAGTTAATTTAGTCTGTGAAGAAAAAGTTAGTTTTTCTAATTTTTTGATGTTTGAAGTAAGAATTTGTTTATTCCAAATATTTAATAATGTTAGTTCATAACTATCATCATTTATTTTTCTAAGTTCTAAATAATCGTTATAATCTTCCATAATAACCTCTTTGCTTTTGGCAAAAAATAATTTAATATAATACCTAAACTTTGTACAAAAAGCCCTGTATTTCTTATGTGTTTGGGTTATATCAAATCTAACTCTTCGCTTATGTCCTTGATTAGTTTTGATAGTGGGCGTTTATGTAAATCTTCAGATATGTAAATTCCAAACAAATCTTGTTTTATCTCTTCTTGTGTTTTTTTAGTCAAATCTGATAACTCTTTTATTCTACTATCTGGATATTCTTTTCTTTTTTGAATCATCTCTAAAACTTTGTATTTATGATAATCATATCTATCGTTTAAATTTAAACTTTCTATGTATTTATCATATTTATTTGAATAATTCTCAATCAATTTTATATAAAAATCTTGTTCTTTTTCTATTTGAAGATTAACATTTGAAATAAATGATTTAAACTTTACTCTTTCATCAAAATCAAAATCTTTATTTGTTGGAGAAAAATCATCAAATGGTATTTCTGAATCTCTTACTTTACTATTACATACATAACAACTTGGCACTAGATTGTATAAACTCAATGCTAAAAATGGATAATCAGCTTTTTCTAAAACATGGTCTAAAGTAAAAGCATTTTTTGTTTTATTATTTTTTTTGTAAGTATTTATAAAATCAATATTACAGTAATAACAAGTATGCACTTCTATATTTTCTTGAAAGAATTCTGATATTTTTGGTTGCAGTTTAAAGATTAATGTAACAAAGTCTTTTGAATTTGCTTTATCATAATTAAAAAAAGTTTTAACTATTTCAAAATCTACACTTGTCAAATTAATAGAATCTTTTATCTCCAATAACTTACCAAAATCACCAGTTAAAATATCTGCAAGAGAATAATTATTTAAAATGGTTTTTATATTAGTATTATAATATTCTTCGAAAGTACAATTATTTTGTTTTCGCATTTCAGTATTTGCTATTTTTTTATAATAATCTTTTTTTTCAAATTCTTTATATTTAACTAAAATCATTATTTTTTTAGCCTTTTTAATCTATCAATTTCATCTTCAAGTTTTTTTATCTCTTTATCAATCAAATATTCATCGTATAAAATCTTTTCTATTTCAACTACATGATTTTTAATCACTTGTTTTAAATAATCATCTCCGATAATTGATTGAATTTGCCTAAACTTAGTTTTATGCTCTTTTTCATAAATTTCTTTTTCTTCATCTCTTTGCTTTTTATTTTCGTTTTTAGTTAATTCTTTTATTTTTTCATGGTAATTTATAATGGATTTGATTTTATCTTTTGCAAACTCACCCATAAGTCCATCTTTCATGAAAAAACCATGAGAAAGTAAGGTATGAATATTTGCTCCAAAAGTTTGTTTTCCATCATCAAAAGGATAGACTTGTTTCCCTTTTTCTAGGAATATTATGTTTTCTTTTGGTAGGTCTGAGAGAATAAATGGAGAATGTGTTGTAACTATTAAATGAAATTTCTTTTCAGAAAAATTTGATAATAATTTAATCATTTCACTAATATATCTTTTCTGCCAATCGGGATGAAGTGTCAAATCAGGTTCATCTAAAAGTAGAAGAAAATTATTGTTTTTACTTTGTTTGATTTCATCAAAAATCATTAACATCTCAGTAAAAAGTTTTCTTTCTCCTTGGCTCAAATCAAAATATTCTCTACCCTCTTTATCTGTAAAATCAATTTTTAAATATCCTATATTTCTTAATTCTAAAAGGCTTTCTTTATACACATTATATATATCTTTAAATTCTTCAATTAATATCGTACTTTCTTCTATCCTTTCAAGTAAAGCATAAATATTTTCAATATTTTTTACCTTAAATTTTTCAAGAATCTCTTTTTCAATAGACATAATATCGGACTCAATTTCGTGTATTTTAGGATTTTCATCTTCAAATAATTCTATATACAAAAATGTTAATAATTTTTCTTTTGAGAAATTTTTATCTTTAACTTCTTTTGCAAGTTTTTTGCAATTATCTTTTGTAGGATGAAAAGTATCGAAAAACATAATTTTCATAGGATTAAAGAAAAATATTTCTGATTTGAATGAATAACAATGTTTGAGAATATTATTAACCATATACTTAAAAAAAGTTAGAACATTAATATTTGTTTGACTATTTTTACCTCTTATATATGGATTCTTATATTCCAAACCTATACGATTATTATTTGGATAACTTGGTTTATTGATTTTTAATAGATCATAATTTGTATGTATTATTTTATAATCTTTTTCTTTTTCCAAGTTACAGACTTCATTATTTTTATTAAAAAAAGTTCCTTTATTCCCAATGGAATTTAATAAACTACTCTTCCCACTTCCATTGCCACCAACAATAGCAGTAACATTTATATTTTCACCAAAAAAGTTTTTAGGATAAAATTCTCCAGTTTTTTCTTTATCAACAACTTTTCCTAATTTTTTTGTATCTTCATCATACTCACACATAAACCTAGGTGAAAAATCAAACCCTTGCTTCTCTATATTCTTATACTTTTCAACCCACAAATAAACCAATTCCATTAAAAACTCTTTTGTTATTATTTTATTACTAATCATAGTTAAAAGATTATTCAAAATCCCTTTTTATATTTTCAGATTACCACCCATTTAATAAACTTTTGCTACAATCCAAGCTTATTAAAAAAAGCAAATTATAAGGATTTTATTATGCCATTATTAGACAGTTTTAGAGTTGACCATACAATCATGCCAGCACCCGCAGTAAGAGTTGCAAAAACTATGAAAACACCAAAAGGTGACAATATTACAGTATTTGATTTAAGATTTTGTGTACCAAATGAAAAAATGTTAAGTGAAAAAGGAATTCATACTTTGGAGCATCTGTTTGCTGGATTCATTAGAAATCATTTAAATTCTGATTCAGTTGAAATCATTGATGTTTCTCCAATGGGTTGTAGAACTGGTTTTTACATGAGCTTAATAGGAACTCCTAGTGAAACTACGGTTGCCACTGCTTGGGAAAAAGCTATGAAAGATGTACTTGAAGTAAAATCACAAAATGATATTCCAGAATTAAACGAATACCAATGTGGAACATGTGCAATGCACTCACTTGATGAAGCAAAAGATATTGCAAGAGATATTTTATCTTGTAAAATCGGTGTTATGTCAAATGAAGAGTTATACCTTTGTGAAGATAAATTAAAAGCTTTAGGAAACTAAAAAATGCTTCAAAAACTAAATCTTTTTAAAGAGTTATTTTCACCGTATATAAATATTTCTATTCTTCATATAGATAACTCTTTAGATTTAGTTGATTCAGCTTTAGAAGAAATAAGAACACAAAATGAAGGAAATATAAAATATATTTCTTTCATAGATGAAGACTCTGCAAAACTAAAAGCAACAGCTAGAGAGTTTGAATATGTAGTTTTAGGAGATATTTTATCTTTTTGTAAAAATCAAGAAACAATCCTAAAACTTATGTACAAAGCCCTTGAAAACTCAGGGAATATTATAATTTTAGAAAAAATATCAAATGATAATAAATATGAACTTCTGGATTTACTTGAAAGTATCGGCTTTCAAGCTCCAAATTGTATTGAGCTTTTTGATGATTTTTATATTTTTACAGCAAAGAAAATGCACCATTGGGATAATGGATTATAAGATGAAAAATAATCTTGCAAGATAATATTAATAGTTTAGTTTCTACAAAAGATGGTTCAAATACACTTTTCTCACAAAAATACAATCAACACTATCACAATCCTGATGATGGGGCAATAAATGAAGCTTTATCAAAACATATAATTCCAGCTTTTACATTTCATAAAAACAAAAAAGAACTTAATATTTTAGATATTTGTTTTGGTATTGGATATAACACTTTTTCAACTATTTATTATATTTTAAAAAATAATCTTGATATCAAACTAAATATTTTTTCTCCGGAACTTGATGGAAATTTAGTAAAATCTCTTGAGACTTTTGAATTTCCTAAAGAGTTTGAAACTATAAAACATATCATAAAAAGTATCGCTCAAACTTGTAAGTATGAAGATGAAAAAATCAAAATAGAAGTTTTTATTGGCAATGCAAGAGATTATGTAAAAAATTTAGAAAACAACTCTTTTGACATAATTTATCAAGATGCTTTTTCAAGTGATGTGAACTTTGAACTTTGGACAAAAGAGTATTTTGATGATATTTATAAACTTTGTAAAAAAGATTGTATTATGAGTTCTTACGCAGTTGCGACACCAATTCGACTTAGTATGAATGAAGCTGGATTTTTTATCTATGAACATCGTCCAGTTAAGCGAAAAATCACTTTAGCATTTAAACAAAAACAAGAATTAATAGGGAAATTTATAGATATGGAACTAAAAAAACAAAGAAATAAAGAAGCAATTGCTTTGCATGATAAGTAGTTTTAAAAACTACTTATTATTTTGAAAGATTTTCTAAAATATACTTTTCTAAATCTCTTTTTGAGATTTCATCTTTTATAGATTTTTCAAAAATCTCATCTATTTTTTGCGAATAATCCTCATAAGAAAAAAATGGAAAATGTAATTTCCATGATCTAATTATCAACTCTTCAGTCATTGTATCTCTCATTTTATCTCTAAAAAAATTGAATCCAATAAAAATAGCAGCAGTAATAGCCATAGCACCCAAAATAGAAATATGTGGGTCAATTTTTACAAGAGGTTTATGAGTTAAAAGTGAAATTGGAACTATTATTGCTAATACAATTCCTATATAAACTTGATAAGCTCTAACAAGTCTTATTCTAAATCCCAATTTTGCTGGGTCTACATGCATTCCATCATTGTGTTGTCTATTTGCAACTAATAAATCTTTTAATAAGATTGGTTGCTTTGAGATAGTATAAACATACTCTAAAATTTTATTTCTAATTGTTTTTTCTTTAGACATAATATATTCCTAAATTTAATAATTCATATTTTATCTTACTTTTTTATAATATTGCGTTAATTAGAGATTAAATTATTTAAAAGGAGTGTCTTGAAAAAGTTAATGTTTATTTTAATTAAGCCTAGTTTTACTACTATATCCATTTTTTCTATTACTACTCAAATCTTGGGCAAGATGTGAATCTATTTCAGCTGCAAGTGCAGATTCTGTTAATTGTTTTATTAATTTGCTCCACCGATACTTTTACCAGCTTTTATATAACGAGTAAATTGCTCTACATCTATTTCTATTTTCATTTCTGTATCCTTAGTATTTTTTATTTTACCTGTTTGACACAAAATTCTGAACAGTCCCTTTATGGATAAAATCCATAAAGGAGCTTTGTTTGAAATAACTTTACCTATTTTATTGACATAGTTAAAATTTGTTCAACTTTATCCAAAGTAATATTCCCTTTTTCACCAAGTGCAGTCATACCATGTGATTCTAAAGCTTTTGTGATATTTTCTATTACTTTATCGTCTGTTTTATATGCACTTAATTTTGTAGGAACTCCAATACTTTGGTACATATATTCTATTGCTTCAATTACTATTTCATAATTCTGAGGCATGTTAAAAACTTCTTTCCCCATTTGAAGTAATTTCTCTTTTTTATCTTCTATCATTACTCTTAAAAGATAAGGTTGAACAACTGCTAAACTTTGTGCATGGTCAAGTCCATAAAATGCTGTAATTTCATGCCCTATCATATGTGTTGCCCAATCTTGTGGAACTCCTGAACCTATAAATCCATTTAATGCTTGGTTTGCTAAAAGCATAAGATTTTCTTGCCATAAAGCCGTTTTTCTATTTTCCCAATTTAGTGATAAATTATGCAAACCTTTTAAAATAGTTTGAGAATAACCATCATGCAAAAGTGATGTATTTGGATATGTTAAATATTGTTCACATGTATGAACAAAAGCATCAACTAATCCATTTGCCAATTGTCTATCATCTAGCGTACTCATTACACTTGGGTCTAAAACTGCAAATTTTGGATAAACAAATGAAGAACCAAAATATCTTTTTTCATTTGTTGATTTTTTTGAAATAACAGCAGTTGCATTTGATTCACTTCCTGTTGCTGGAAGTGTTAAAATTGCACCTAAAGGTAAAGCTTTTTCAACTTGTTTTGAACCATCTAAAAAATCCCAACCATCACCATCATAAAGGGCAGCTGCAACTAGATATTTACTTCCATCAATAACAGAACCACCACCAACAGCTAAAACGAAATCAATTTTTTCATCTTTAATTATTTTTACTGCTTTGTTTAAAGTCTCATAAGATGGGTTTGGTTCAACTCCACTAAATTCTAACCAAGTATAACCCTCAAGTGCTGTTTTAACTTGTCCATAAACTCCATTTTTTTTGATACTTCCACCACCATAAACAACTAATACTTTTAATTTTTTATCAATATAATTAACTATCGAGCTAATTTTGCCACTTCCAAACTCAATTGCTGTTGGATTAAAATATGTATAATTCATAATATGCCTTTATAATAATTTTGAAGCTTTATTATAGGATAATTAACATTTCTAAAGGATTACAATGATTAAAATTTGGTTGTTTATTTATTTTGCTGTTTTTATTTGGTCTGCTATTAACCCAAAAGATTTATTTACTTGGATTTTAGAAGTAATTCCAGCTGTTATTGCTTTAATTATTTTGATTTTTACTTATAATAAATTCAGATTTACATCTTTAGTTTATTCACTTATTTTAATTCATTGTATTATTTTAATGGTTGGTGGTCACTATACTTATGCACAAGTTCCTCTTTTTGACTTTATAAAAGAGTTTTTCAATCAAGACAGAAATAACTATGATAAATTGGGACATTTTGCACAAGGTTTTATTCCAGCAATGATAGCTAGAGAGATAATCATAAGAAAAAAAATCATCTCAATAGAAGCTTGGAGAAACTTCTTTATAGTATGTTTTTGTTTAGCATTTTCAGCTTTTTATGAGCTTATTGAATGGTGGGTTGCCATTTTCTCAAATGATACAGCTGATGATTTTTTAGGAACGCAAGGTTATATTTGGGACACTCAAAGTGATATGGCTTGGGCTTTAATTGGTTCTATTTTAGCTTTGATTTTATTGCGGAATTATCATACTAAACAGTTACTTAACGATAAAAAGATATAAATTCAGAAAATTTTGAGGAATTATTAATGACTTGTTGTGAAAATAAATTAGGATCTGTTTTAAATGAAGATATAGGAAAACTAATTTTAAGATTTTCTATTGCTGGACTTATGTTATTTCATGGGTTTAGTAAACTATTCAATGGAATCGATGGTGTAAAATTTTTAGTTACGAGTGCTGGTCTTCCAGAAGTTGTGGCTTATGGTGTTTATTTTGGAGAAATTATTTTTCCTATTTTAATTATTCTTGGATTATTTACTAGAATTTCTTCACTATTTTTTGCTCTTACTATGGTTTTTGCAATATTTTTAGCCCATAGTAGTGATATTTTTGCTTTAGGAAAAATGGGTGGTCCAATAATTGAGTTACCACTAATTTATCTATTAGGTGCTATTTCTCTTATGTTTATTGGAGCAGGAAAATATAGTTTTGATGCTAGATGCAAAAAGTGTGAAATTAAAGCTTAATAAAAAATCATATCTTTCCAAATAAAAATTTGGAAAGATAAATCTATTAATTCTCTTTTTTTAAAGTATAAATAGAATTTACTATTAAAGTAGTAATTATTATACTTCCGCCAATAAATGTGTATTTACTTGGAACTTCATTTAAAAATATCCAAACCCAAATAGGTGCCATCATTGTTTCAATAATCATCAAAAGACTTACTTCACTAGCACTTATATAAATCGCACCATTCCCTATTAAAACCCTTGAAATTGGGCTTATTAATAATCCCATAGTCATTACAATCGCTAATGTTTTTAAATCAATTGCCAAGTTTTCACAAAAAAATATTGATATACAACTCAATGCTATTCCACTAAATGCTGTTAAAATAACACGATTCATCTCTTTATATTTTGATAAAATCACATAAGAAGTAGCAAAAAAAGCTGTACATAAAAGAGCGTAAATATTCCCTTTAATACTTCCAATTTCTAGTTTGTCATTAAATATTATAAATAGTCCTACAAACATAAAAAATGATGCATAAATTATATTTTTTGAGATTTTTTCCCTATAAAATAAATATGCAAATAAAGCAGAAAAAAGGGCTGCTGTACTAAAAATAATTACCACATTTGCAACAGTTGTAGTTTTTACGGCTGTTATAAAAAAGATATTTGATGTTCCCATTAAAGTAGCACAAACTATTAACATAGGAAAAGATGTTTTTAAAGCTTTTTGTATAAACTCTTTTTTCTTAAAAATTAAAGTTGAAGCCATAGAAACAAACATAAATATTCCTATATAAAATGAAAAAAGAAAAGGTGAAACAGTAGTGAATTTTATAAATAATGACTCTAAACTCATTATAAATACACCTAAAGATGTAAGAGCTAAGCCTTTAGCGTTGTTTGTCAAAATGAAATCCTATGGGAAATTCTAAGGATGTAAAAACATCCTTAGTAAAAATAATTAAATATTATAGTAGTTTGCTTCTTTGTGGGTAACCACAATTGCACAAGTAGTTTGTTCTGGATGCATTTGAAAAGTCTCTGATAACTCTATTCCAAACTCTTCTGGATTTAGCAAATCAAAAATATCTCTATTCATTGCAAGATCTGGGCAAGCTGCGTATCCTGGAGAATATCTACAACCCACATATTGTTTCATTTGAACATCATTTAAAGTATGACCTTCTTTTGGCACAATATCTAAATCAAGTCTTATTTGTTTATGTAAAACCTCAGCTAAAGCTTCTGCTAACTCAACTCCAAGCCCGTGAACTTGGTAGTATTTTGTGAATTCACCTTTATCATATAAACTTCTTTCATAATCACTGATTTTAAGTCCAGCACTGGCAAGTGTAAAAGCAATAACATCAAGTCTATCATTTGCAAAAAAATCAGCAATACATCTAAATGGTTTTCTTTTTTGTCTTGGAAATTCTAAAACTTTTATAGCTTCACTTAAAGGTGGTACATTTTTTGCTTCTTCAAGGGAATTAAACAGATATTTTTTATCAAAAATATAGATTTTATTATCCCATGAAATACAAGGATAATAAGCATAAATTGCAATTGGTTCAAAGATATTTTTATCTACTAATTCAGCTTTTAAAGTTTGATACGTAGGTTCAACTACCTCTTCTTCATATTTTAAGAACTTAGCAGAATCTTGTTTGCCTCTCTTATATCCCCATCTTTGTCTAAATAAAACCCTATGATTTATCCATTTAAAGATAAGTTCTTTATCTAGTTTTTCTGCTGTTTTTCCAATTCTTCCCCAAATTGGAGGAAATAAAAATGTATTCTTTGCAGGAAGTGGTATCTCTTCATAAGGAGGAATTACTGCTACTTCTTCTTCAACTTTATCACTTGTATCTATTATTTTTATTAAATCTGCTGGTAAGTCTGTATTATTCTCATCGCCCTTTTCAATTCTTTGCATAGAAATAACACCATCAAAAGCATCTCTACAATAAAAAATCGGTCCATCATAAAATGGTCGGCAATATTCATCAACAAAGCTTTTAGTTAATGCAGCGCCACCTAAAAGAATAGGGATTTTTATTCCCATTTTTTGAAGTTCATCCAGATTTTCTTTCATAACTGCTGTTGATTTTACTAGTAATCCACTCATTCCAATCGCGTGTGCATTATGTTCTTGAAGTTTGTCAACAAAAGTATCAAGACTCGCTTTAATTCCCACATTTACAACTTTAAATCCATTGTTTGAAAGAATAATATCAACAAGATTTTTACCAACATCATGAACATCACCCTTTACCGTTCCAATAATTAGCGTTGTTTCACTTGCTTTTTCTTCTTTTGGTAAATATGGATTTAAAGCATCAACGGTTGCTTTCATAGTTTCAGCACTTTGAAGTACAAAGGGTAACTGCATTTGTCCTGAACCAAATAACTCACCAATGATTTTCATACCATCAATTAACCATTCATTCACTATTAATTCAGGTTTTATTGTATGTCTTAACTCTTCAACTAAAGGTAAAAGTCTATCTTTATCCCCATCTAATAAAAGTTTTTGCACTTTCTCAAGTGGAGGCATATTTTGATACTCTTCATCTGTTTGTTCTTCTTGTGCTTCAACATTTGAGAAGTGTTCAATAAAAGCAAATAAAGGGTCACCATTTTCATGGTTATTAAATATCAAATTATCACAAGAAGCTCTATCTTCTGCACTTATTTTATTTAGTGGAATTATATGTTTTACATTTACAATAGCACTTGTTAATCCAGCTCTAACACAATGATCAAGGTAAATAGAATTTAAATAAATTCTTGCTTTTTGGTCAAGTCCAAACGAAATATTTGAAAGCCCTAAAGTTGTTCCAGCTTCTGGATGTAAAATCTGAAATTCACGAATCGCTTCCATAGTTTCAACACCAGCTGTTCTGTACTCATCATCACCTGAACCAATTGTAAATGTAAGCATATCAAACACTAAATCTGATGGTTCAAATCCATGTCTATTTACACATAAATCAAAAATTCTCTCTGCAATTCTTAGTTTATCTTCTTTTGTTTTTGCCATTCCAACTTCATCAATTACAAGACAAACAAGAGCTGCTCCAAACTTTTTAGCTAATTTACAAACCGCATCAAACTTATCTTCACCGTCTTCAAGGTTTACAGAGTTGATGATACATCTTCCACCAATTTGTTTAAGTGCGGCTTCAAGTGCATATATTTGAGTAGAATCTGGCATCAAAGGAAGCGCAACTTTTTGAGAATATAAAGCGGCAACAGCATCCATATCTTTTCTTTCATCACGACCAGCAAATCCAACAGAAACATCAATTACATGAGCTCCAGCACGGACCTGTTGTTGTCCAACGCTTAATGTTCCCTCGTAATCATTTGCTTTTAATAATTCTCTAAAAGCTTTTGAACCAGTTGCATTTGAACGCTCACCAATTAAAAGTGGTGCTGGTTCTTGTTTTAGTGGCATTGTTCCAAAAAGTGAAGCTAAAGAGGCTTTTAAAAATCCACAAGGTTTTAAAGGTGTAATTCCTTCAACTGCTTTAACTAAAGCAGCGATATGTTCAGGTGTTGTTCCACAACAACCACCTAAAAATGAAACTCCATTTATATTTAAAAACTCTTTTTGAAGTTCCACAAATTCATCAGGTCCCATCGGATAATAAGTTTTTCCACCTCTATTTTGAGGAAGTCCAGCATTTGCATGAACTGAAATTGGGAACTTACAAACTTCACTTAATGTTTTTACATGTTTATGTACTTGTTTTGGTCCAGTTCCACAATTAAATCCTAAAGATAAGATATTAAAAGGAGCCATGATAGCTGCAATTGTCATGGCATCTGTTCCTATGAGCATAGTTCCTGAAAGTTCAATGGTAACAGAAACCATAATAGGAATATGTGGTGCTGTATCAGTTAAAGCATGAAGTGCTGCTTTTATTTGAAGTGGATCTTGACAAGTTTCAAGTAGAAAAATATCTGTTCCACCATCGGCTAAACCTTGTGCCATTATTTTATAGCCTTCGTACATATCATCGTATTTGATATGTCCTAAACTAGGCAGTTTCGTTCCAGGTCCAATAGAACCTAAAACATATATTGGTTTTTTGGGTGTGCTATATTTTAAAGCAGTTTTTTTTACAAGTTCCGCACCTAATTTTGATAACTCATATGAAGTTTCAGAAATATCATAATCCTCTAAAACCCATGGCATTGAACCAAAAGTATTTGTACTTAATAAATCCGCGCCTGCAAGTGCGTATCTGTTGTGAATATCATCAAGAATATGAGGAGCAGTAAGATTTAAAAGTTCATTACAACCCTCTAAATCCTTACCCTCATATATCCATTCTTCTTTTTTAATATCTGCGATTTGAAGCTGTGTTCCCATCGCACCATCTATTATTAAAACTCTGTTTTTTATTATTTCTTTTATTGTTTCTAACATTTCTTTTCTCTGTATTATTTATTATAATTATTTTTGATATTTATTATTAGATAGTGTACTTTAATTCTTGTTAAAATTTGTTAATAGAAGTTTGTTTTTTCTGAATAACTACTCTAATAACACAAGCCTCACATTGATGACCAATTCCCTCATCTAAAGTTACAATCTCTTCATATACATGTTTTTCACATGATTCAAAGTGATTTTTAAAATCCTCAATTGAATAAAGCAAATCTAAATCTTTTGGTCCGCCACTATTATAAGTTGCTTGTTTTGTTGAAAAAAATTCAGCAATAAAGTAACCATTTGGATTTAAAGAGTCTTCAATTTTTCTAAATAATTCTTCTCTTTCTCCTTTAACCATATGCAAATATGAGGCTACAATTACATCATATTTTTTATCAACTATCCAATGATTTAAATCCATACAAACTGTTTTAATATTTAGATTTTCGTCTTTACTTCTTAATTCAAGTTTTGCTAAACCTACATCAGAAGCATCAATGGCACTAACTTCAAATCCATTTTTTGCAAAAAGTATTGCATTTCTTCCTTCACCCTCACCTAAACATAAAAGACTTTTATGATTTGTAAATAAATCTATTTTTGAAGATAAAAACTCATTTGCTTTGGTTCCATAAAAATAATCAATTTTTGAAAACTTTATATTCCAGAACTCTTGTTGGTTCATATGTTATCCCTTATTCAGTGCAATCTGTTGTTACATTATCTATTAAAGTTATATACCATTTATTATCTATTTTTGTAATATAAAATATTATATTGTAAGGGATGGTTACTTCATAACTTGTTTGTTCAATAAAATCTGCTTTTTCAATCTCTTCTTTTTTAAACCTATTTACTTGTAAAATATTTGATTCTTCCATAATTTTTGTAATATATGGTATTGTTTGTGAATTTAAAAACACACCTTCTTTGTCCCAACCATATAAACTATCATCAAGCGGACTACAATTAAAAGTTACTTTCTGCATTTTTATTTCAAAAGAATCAATTTGATTGTCTATATTTGAAATCTTATTTTTAATTTCAAATATATTTTTATGTTCAAATTTTGTAACCTCATAGTAACCATTTATTGGATGAATATATTTGCTATTTAACATAGTTAAATTATTTTGTTTTATCAACTGTGTAATTTCATTTATTTCATTTTTTAAATTTTGAGTTACTGGCTCTTTTTCATAAATTTTCTTTTGATTTACTTGAACTTGGCTATTACTAACCGAACAAGCCGTTAAAAAAAGAGAAATACTTATAAAAATTAAAAAATTAAAGACTCTTTTAAAAAACATTTTTTTGTTTTCCTATTTTTTTCTTTTATATTACATTTATATATCTTAAATAATTTATAATCCCATTTTATAGAGTTTATTTTAATATTATCTTAGCTAGAATAAATGATTAAAATTTAATTATTAGGAATTAATAAAATGACTGAGTCAAAATATATATGGATGGATGGAGAATTTGTAAATTGGAATGATGCAAAAGTACATGTATTAAGCCACACTCTTCATTATGGGAATGGTGCAATTGAGGGAACAAAAGCATACAAAACTGTTGATGGAAGATGTGCTATTTTCAAACTTAATGAACATACACAAAGATTATTAAACTCTTCAAAAATGACACTAATGAATGTACCTTTTTCACTCGAAGAATTAAATAAAGCTCAAGTTGAATTATTGCAAAAAAATGAATTATTTGAAGGTGCATACATAAGACCATTAGTTTATTTAGGATATGGTGTTATGGGACTATATCATAAAGATGCACCTGTTAAAGTTTCTGTTTCAGCTTGGGAATGGGGAGCTTATTTAGGAGAAGAAGGTCTTAGAAAAGGTGTTAGAGTAAAAATTTCATCATTTACAAGAACTCCAAATACTTCAGGTATGGGAAAAGCAAAAGCTGTTGCAAATTATCTAAACTCTCAAATGGCAAAATATGAAGCTGTTGAAGCTGGTTATGATGAAGCACTACTTAGAGATGACCAAGGTTATATTGCAGAAGCTAGTGGTGCTTGTTTTTTTATTGTTAGAGATGGTGCATTAATCACTCCTCCAAATGATAATACATTAGAATCAATTACTCAAGCAACAGTTATAGAATTGGCTGCTGATTTAGGGATTCCAGTTATTAGAAGAAGAATTTCAAGAGAAGAAGTTTATATTGCTGATGAAGCATTTTTTACAGGAACTGCTGCTGAAATAACTCCAATTAGAGATGTTGATGCAAGAATTATTGGTTGTGGCTCAAGAGGTCCAATTACAGAAAAAATACAATCAGCATACTTTGATGTAGTAGCTGGTAAAAACGAAAAGTATGTTAAGTATTTAACATACGTTAACTAATCTTAATTATTATTAGTTAACTAAATAATTAAATCAAGGGAAATTATGCCAATAGATAACGACTATTTTAAAAACAGACAACAGAACAACGGTGGTGGGAACAACAATAATGGCGGAGGAGGAAACTTTCAACCTCCATTTGAAACACCTGAATTTTTCAAAAATTTTGGGAAAAAAGCAGGAATGTTTTATGTGGTTATTATAGTTATTGCTGCACTTTTTATGTTCAAACCATTTGTAATTATTGAATCAGGACAAGTTGGTATTAAAGCAACAACTGGTAAATATGATGAAGTTCCATTAAATCCTGGTTTTCACTTTTATATTCCAGTTTTTCAAAAAGTTATAATTGTTGATACGAAAGTAAGACTTTTAAACTATAGAAGTATTGAAGAAATGAGTGGATTTGACGCAAGTATTAAAATTAACCCAGCTATTAGCGTTCTTGATTCAAGAGGATTACCTGTTTCTATTGAACTTACAGTTCAATATAGACTTACAGCTTCAGGAGCACCTGCAACTATTGCTACATGGGGATTATCTTGGGAAGATAAGATAGTAAATCCAGTTGTAAGAAATGTTGTAAGAAATGTAGTTGGAGGGTTTAATGCAGAAGAACTTCCAATGAAAAGAAACGAAATTGCTACAATGCTTGATAATTTAATTAAACAACAAGTTACTGATTTAGCGGATGCATCTGTTACAGTTGAGTCTGTTCAATTAAGAGAAATTGTTCTTCCAGAAAAAATTAAAGAGCAAATTGAAAGAGTTCAAATTGCAAATCAAGAATCTGAAAGAGTAAGATACGAAGTTTTAAGAGCAAAACAAGAAGCTGAAAAAAGAGCTGCACAAGCAACAGGTGAAGCAGAAGCAAAAAGAATTGAAGCACAAGGTAGAGCTGATGCTGTAACTATTGAAGCAAAAGCACAAGCTGTTGCTAATAAATCTATTGCAGAATCTTTAACTCCTAGTTTATTAAATATGCAACAAATTGAAGTTCAAGGTAGATTTAATGACGCGTTAAGAGAAAATAAAGATGCAAAAATATTCTTAACTCCTGGTGGTTCAACTCCAAATATTTGGGTTGATACTAAAGATAAATCAAGAGATGCTATAATAAACAAATAAAAAGAAGTAGGAAACTACTTCTTTTAAAACTATGAAAAAAGTCTCTTTTTTATTAATCTTCATTTCTTCCCTAATCCTAACAAATACTGTTTATGCAAAACAGGTAAAATCTGTTGTAATAATAAAACCTGAAATAAAATATGATGAAAATATTAAATACGAAGAAACTAAAGAATTCAGGAAAGAAGAAGAAAAAACATATAAAGAAAAATATGATTTTGGATTTGATATGAATATTAATAAAGAAGAAAGAACTATCGATTACTGGAAAGTCGATCTTAAAACAAACTTTTAAAGGGAAAGATTATGGAACAGCTAAATAAAATAGATTGGGAAAAGATGGATAATCTAATTCCAGTAATTACTCAAGATGCAGCTACAAATGAAGTTTTAATGCTTGCATATATGAATCAAGAAGCACTTGAATTAACAATAAAAACTTCATTTGCTCACTATTTTAGTAGAAGTAAACAAAGAATTTGGAAGAAAGGTGAA
>JAIELU010000231.1 GCA_019752775.1 Campylobacterales bacterium
TGTTTTGATAAATTCCCTAAATTTCTAGCTGTATATCCAACTGTGTAGATATTTGAATCATCATAATCAGCATCCATTGAACCAGTTGGATAAAGAATATTATCACTTCTATTTGCGGTATAAGATAGTTTTATTTCTGAATCATCATCGATGTTAAATTGACCTTTAGTTAAAAGTGTTTTTTTCTCATATGCTTTTTGTTTTGTATTCGAATATTGATTTGTATATGGGACACCTTTTACTATTTGTTGTTCGCTAAAATTATTTCCATCTCCATCTTTGTACTGATCACTTCTTTCAGTTGAAGTTGAAACTAATAATTTAACTCTGTCAGTTCCACCACTTACAGTTGCACTAGCTTTTCTATAACCGTAACTTCCAGCGTTTAAGTTAATTTCCCCATGAACATCTTTTGTTGGTTCTTTTGTCTCTACTTTTACAAGTCCACTTAATGTTCCAAAATTTTCTACATCATAAGGACCTTCAATTATTTTTACACTTTGTACATTATTTGATAAAACATGAGAAGTTGCTGGATCCATTCTATTTGGACAAGCTCCATAGATTTTTGCATCATCAAGAAGAATATTAATATTATCTTTTTTTTGTCCTCTTAAAATAATATCATTTGCAATTCCACTTCTTCTTACTATTGAAATAGATGGAACATTTTTACTTAAAGCTTCAGATAAATCAGCACTTTTCAGTTCTTCAGAACTAACATCTTTTACTATTGTTGAGTTTGCAGTTTCAACTACACTAATTGTTTCTAAAGTTTCAACTTCACTTGCATTTAACAAAATAGCAGTTGTTATAAGTGATAAAGAGATAAATTTTCTCATAAATTTGCCTTAAATTAATAAATTTATGAAAGTATTACTAAGAGCTGTTAATTTTTTGTTAATTATCTGTTAGAAATAATTATTTATATACTCTTTGCACTCAATTTTCTCATCTTCAACTCTTTTTTCATCCCAGAAAAGAATTTTTCCCATTTCATCACATACAACATCAACACACTCAAGTGCCATTTTTTTATCTAAAAAACAAAGCCCTATTCTTCTTGCTAAAAAATCTATTGGTTTTTCTACAAATTCTTCTTTTATGCCATATTCTATTTCAGCTTTTAGATATGGTAATTTTGGATTTATTAATTCAAAATTATCTGTTTCATTTGCCAAATTTAAAACTCGAATACAAGAAGTTCCATACAAAGTTTTTAGAGATTCTTTTGTCATTTTTAATATAGGATAAAAACTCATAAATTTATCAAATTCTTCAATAGTTGCTTCATTTCCAGCTAATTTATAATTTCTTGTTTCACATTTTTTTTGTTTTTCTAAATCTTTATTTTTAATAAGAAAATCTACTAAATCTTCAGACATTTTTCTATAAGTTGTCCATTTTCCACCAGCTATTGAAACTAAATTATTTTTTGATTTTAGAATAATATGTTCCCGTACCATTTGTTGTGTTGCGTTTTTTTTCTCATTTTTTACAAGTGGTCTAATTCCACTCCATGAAGATAAGATATCTTCTTTTGTTAAGTGTTTTTCAAAATAGTCGTTTACTTCTTTTAATAAATATTCAATTTCTTCATCTTTTAGTTTTTGATTTTCTTCATAAATAGTTTTATTATCAGTTGTTCCAATTAAACAATGATTTAAATAAGGCAAAATAAAAATAACTCTTCCATCTCTTGTATTTGGAAGTAAAATTCCTTCCTCAAAAGGCAAAAATTCCTTTGAAACTACAATATGAATTCCACTACTTAAAGCTAAAATTTCATTTGATGATTTATCATCTTTTAATCTCAAATTATCTACATTTGCACCCGTTGCATTTACAACAATTTTTGCATTTATTTCATAAGTTTTATTTTGAGTTTTATCAAAATATTTAACACCTTTAATTTTATTATTTTTATCGTATAAGAATTCAATTACCTCACAATAATTTTTTATTATTGCTGCATTTTTAGAAGCTGTTTGTAGAAGTGATATTATCATTCTTGAGTCTAAAAAACTTCCATCATAAAAAGAAATACAACCTTTTAATTTTTCTTGTTTTATATTTGGAAAACATAAAATACTAACAATTTTATTCATAAAAGAGTTTTTGCCTAAACTTTTTTTTCTTGCAATCAATTTATAAATTAAAATTCCAAAATATGTATAAATAAGATTTAAATATGAAAATATTGGAATATTGATTTTTATTTTTTTGGAGAAATATGGAGCATTTTTTAAAAAAATTGCTCTTTCTTTTATGCCCTCTTTTACCAAATTATATTGAGTTATATCAAATTCTTTTATAGCTTTTTCAAGGTATCTAACACCACCATGAATTAACTTAGAACTTTTAGAACTTGCCCCACTTGCAAAATCATTTTTTTCAAGTAAAATCACATTATAACCTCGAAGTGTTGCATCCAAAGCTATCCCACTTCCAACACAACCACCGCCAATAATCACAATATCGTATTTTTCCTCAGACAATTCCATAATTCCCCTACTTTCAAAGCTTTATACCAAAAGCTTTTTGTTAAGCTAGGATATAATAAAAATAAACAAAAAGGAATAAAATGCAAATAATAATTGCTATTGCTGCTTTAATTATCGCTATTACTTTGATAATTTATAGAGTAAATAATCAATTTGAGAAAAGAGAGCTTATACTCCTTTTATTAGTTATTATAATATCTAGTATTACTTATATATTATACGAAAAAAAACAAGAAGAATTTTTTCCAAATTTATTTAAAGAAAAATATGAAAAAGAAAAAAATTTAATTATTGAAAGCTTAAGTGCAGAACTTTTAAATAACAAAGTTGTAAGCTCAAAAGATAAATTTATTTATAAATTTACTTATATTATAAAAAAAGAGAATCAAGAGTTTTTGTGTGTGGCTACAAATATTGAAATAGATAAAATAGAAGATAATTTTATATTTAAAAATTTCGAAGATTTAAAAGAAGAATGCCTAAAAAAATAGTATAAAAGAACTCTTCTTCCAATATATTTACGCAGGTTTAAAAGAAACTTTAGTTTTGCAAACCTGTGGGAATAAACAGTTATCACATTCAGGTTTCACTGCTTTACAAATATATCTTCCAAACAAAACCATCGCTTGATGAAAAATATGTAAATCATGACCTTTTAGTTTTTTAACCAAATCAGCTTCTGTAATTTCAACATTTTTTCCATCACTGAGTCCCAATCGATGAGAAACTCTAAATACATGAGTATCAACAGCCATAAGATTTGCACCCTCAAACTCAATCATAAAAACATTTGCTGTTTTGTTTCCAACACCTGCTAGTTTCATAAGTTCTTTTTGGTTGTGGGGAATTTGTCCATCATAATTCATCAAAATACTTTGAGCCATTTTGATAATATTCTTTGCTTTATTATTAAAAAAAGAACAAGTGTTTAACAAAGTTTTTACATCTTCAAGTTGGGCAAGAGCCAATTCTTTCACACTTGGGTATTTTTCAAATAAAGCTGGTGTGATAATATTTACTCTTTTATCAGTACATTGAGCTGATAATATTATAGCAATTAATAACTCATAATCATTTTTATAATTAAGTTCAGTTACGGCTTCACTGTATTTCTCAATGAAAGCTTGTTTTATTATCTCAATATCTTGTTTTGTTGCTTTTTTCATTTATATCTCTTTAACCTTAGCAATTTCGTCTCTCAATCGTATAGCCTCTTCAAAGTTTAAATCTTGGGCTGCTTTTTTCATTAGTCTATTTAATTCGATTAAAATTTTCTTTCTTTCACTAGCTGGCATTTTTTCTATTTTTTCTTTTTTCCATGCAAGTTCATCATACTCTTCTAGTTTTAGACTTTGGTCTAGTTTTCTTTTTGTTGATTTTGGCGTGATTCCGTGTAATGTGTTATGTTCTTCTTGGATTTTTCTTCTTCTATTTGTTTCATCTATTGCAAACTGCATTGAAGCTGTGATTTTTTTTGCAAATAAAATAACTCTTCCATTTTCATTTCTAGCAGCTCGTCCGATTGTTTGAATAAGTGATGTTTTACTTCTTAAAAATCCTTCTTTATCGGCATCTAAAATAGCCACCAACGAAGTTTCAGGAATATCTAAACCTTCTCTTAAAAGATTGATTCCAATTAATACATCAAAAACTCCAAGTCTTAGTTCTCTAATAATATGATTTCTTTGTATTGCATCGATTTCACTATGCATATATTTAACTTTCATTCCTAAATCTGCATAATAACTTGCAAGTTCTTCTGCCATTTTTTTAGTTAAAACGGTTACTAAAACTCTTTCATTTTTAGCAACTACTTTTTTGATTTCATCATGAAGTTTTTCCACTTGAAATTCACTATCAACAATATCAATAATTGGATCAAGTAATCCAGTTGGTCGAATAATTTGCTCAGCTACAACTGAACTTAAATTTAATTCTAACTCATTTGGTGTTGCACTTACAAAAACATAATTTGGCGCTTTTTTTATAAACTCTTCAAACTTCAAAGGTCTATTATCCAAAGCACTTGGAAGTCTAAATCCATATTCAACTAAAACTTCTTTTCTACTTCTATCAGCTGCATGCATTCCTCTAAATTGAGATAAAGATACATGAGATTCATCAACTACAAGTAAAAAATCTTTATCCATTTGTTCAAAATAATTCAAAAGAGAATATGGTGTTTCACCTGGTTGTTGACCAGTTAAATGACTTGCGTAATTTTCAATTCCTTTACACATTCCAGTTCCCTCAATCATTTCTAAATCAAACTCAACTCTTTGTTTTAGTCTTTGATATTCTACTAACTTTTGCTCTTTTGTATAAAAATCAAGTCTCTCATCCAGCTCTTCTTCTATTCTTTTTACAGCAGTTGCTAGTTTATCATTTGAAACAACAAATGGATTTACTGAATAAATAATTGATTCTTGTAAATCTTTTATTTTATTATTTGTTAAATATTCTCTTTTAGAAATAGATTCCACCTCATCACCAAAAAACTCAACTCTTATAAATTCATCTTCATAATAAGCAGGGAAAATATCTATAACATCTCCATTTACTCTAAAATCTGCCCTATCAAAAAACTTATCATTTCTTTTATAACCCATTTCTACAAGTTTTATTAAAAATGCTTTCTGAGAATATTCAAAACCAACTTCGACCCTTTGAACCATAGCTTTGTATTCTTCGGGATTTCCTAAACCATAGTTTGCAGAAACAGAAGCTATTACAATAACATCATCAAAAGATAAAAGTGAAGCTGTGGCACTTAATCTTAATCTTTCTAACTCTTCATTTATTGAACTATCTTTTTCTATAAATAAATCACTTCTTGGAATATAAGCTTCAGGTTGATAATAATCATAATAAGAAATAAAATATTCAACATGATTATTTGGGAAAAATTGTTTAAATTCTGAGTACAACTGTGCTGCCAAAGTTTTGTTGTGAGTCATTATGAGAGTTGGTTTTTGTGTAGCTTCTATAACTTTTGCAATAGTATATGTCTTACCTGAACCTGTAACTCCTAAAAGAGTATTATATTGGTTCCCAGCTTTTATAGAATCACTTAAGGCTTTTATGGCAACAGGTTGATCACCTGCAGGTTCATAATCACTTACTACTTCAAACTTTGCGATGATTTATCCTTTTTGATTTTTCAATATATTAAATAAAATAATAGAAACTTCTCTTGCTGTCCAAATTATTTCTTTACTTAATTCATCTCTATTTTTTTCTATATTAACATGGTTTATATATTTTCTAAAGATTTTTTGAATCTCTTTTTCTTTTAATCCATTGCTTAAATTTAAAATCATACTATTAAATAACTTCGTATCATAAGGAAGAATAAAATCTTTATGTACTTTTAAAAATTGAATCAAAAGGGTTACTTGCCATGAATGCCATTCAATTTTATCTAAAGCACTTGCAGGTTTATTTACATAATTTAAAGCTACATAAGAATCTGTGATTATTTTACAAGCTTGAAATAAAGAGTAAGGGTTCATCTGTTCTATTTTTTTTGGAAGTATTAAATCATTTATTTTTATTTCTGAATTATTAATATTTTCACTACTTTTCTTATTTTTTTTACTACCCAATGATGTAGGAATTAAAATAACAACTATTAATAAAACAACTAATCCTATGACCAAAAACATCAAATTCATATTTCTTCTCCATGAAATCCTGATTTTGAGATTCTCATATATTTTTTCTGACAACATAAAGATGGAATATTTATATACTCTTTCTTATCAAAATAATATCCAACACCTTGATGATAATGTCCTTCTATTACAATATTTGTATTATAATTTTCTAATCTTCTTTTTACAATATGTTCAAAATTATTCATTTTATGGCAAATATTTTTACTCAATAATGCATTTTCTATTTTTTTTGAAATAAAGAAATTTATATCTAAAAAGTTCATAACTCTTAAAAAAATAGTATTTCTTATAAATTTACAATACAAATCGTATTTCCAATTTATAAAATTATCTCCATGTGAAATTGCAACAGTTTTTTCTTCAAATTTTGCAAATAATGGTTGATTTTCTCTTTTTATTACTTGGATATTTAGGAAAAGATTTTTTAGATTATAATCATGATTTCCCTCTAAATAAATAATTTCTATTTCATTTGATAATGTATTTAGAAGGTTTATTACAACACTATTTTTTTTGACAAAATATCTACTTTCACCTGAAATAAAATCTATCATATCACCCATAAGAAAAAGTTGAGAAGTAAGTATTTTTTTACTTTCAACTTTTTTTAGAAATGTTAATAATTCTTGGTTTTTATTATTAAAATGTGAATCAGCTACAAAAATAGCATCTGGTTTTATACTAAGGAACATAGGCTATTTTAGGAATTCCCTCATATTCTTCATATCCACAAATGATATTTGCATTTACTACAGCTTGAGAAGAAGCTCCTCTTAGAAGATTATCAATAGCAGAACTAACAAATAAAGCTTTTCCATTTTTAGCTACAAATAAATCACAAAAATTTGTTCCAGCAACCGATTTTACATCAACTGGCTTTTCTCTAATTCTTACAAATTCACTATTCTTATAAGCATTATTTAAAACTTCATTTACATCAATATCTTCTTTTAATGTAGCAAATACAGATACTAACATTCCTCTAGTAAGTGGCAATAAATGAGGTACAAAATTTATAGAAATATCTTTACCTTTTAAAATCTTCACTTTTTCATGAATCTCTGGCATATGTCTGTGTTTAAAAGGATTATAAGCATGAACATTATCATTTATTTGACAATAATGCGTTGTTTCACTAGGAGTTTTTCCTGCTCCACTAACACCTGATTTCGCATCAATAAAAATTTGAGCATCTGTATCAATATAATCAATAAATGGTAATAATGCTAAAAGTGAAGCTGTTGGATAACATCCTGGGTTTGCGATTAATTTTGCAGTTTTAATATCTTCTTTAAAATATTCAGGCAAACCATAAACAGCATCTTTGATATGTTCTTTATCTAGGTGTTCACAATAATGTTTTTCATAAGTTTCAAGTTCAAGTCTATAATCAGCACTTAAATCAATAACTTTTACGCCAAGTTCTAAAAGCTCTTTTGCAAATGACATTGCAGTTTTATGAGGAAGTGCTAAAAAGGCTAAATCAGCTACTTTTGCAACTTGTGACGCATCTGCCAAACTTACATCCATATTTATTACATTTTTTAAACAAGGATGTAAATCTTGAACATTTATATCCCCACTTGAATTTGCAATATATGCAATATTAAATTTAGGATGATTAATTAAAATCTTTATTAATTCTAAACCAGTATAACCACTAGCACCAATAATCGCTACATTCATTGTAAAATAATTTCCTTGTAACATACACCTAAAACTTCAAAAGTTCGAACTCCACCTGGAAGTGTGGCTTTTATTTCATCGCCCTCTTCTTTTCCCATTAGCTGTTTGGCTAGTGGAGAATTAAATGAAATCATTCCTTTTTCGGCATTTGATTCAACTCCACCAACAATCATATAAGTAAGTTCTTCATCTGTTTTTGTATCAACTAAAGAAACAGTTGAGCCAAAACTTACTTTATTATGAGGAAGAGTTGCTGGATCAATTATTACAGCTTTTGAAATAACTGCATTTAATTCAGCTATTTGAAAATCAATTAGTTTTAATTTATCTTTAGCAGAGTGATATTCAGCATTTTCTTTTAAGTCTCCTAATTGTCTAGCTTCTTCAAGTGCAATTACAGTTTCAGGTCTTTCTGATTTTTTCAAAAAGTCTAAATCTCCCGTAATTTTGTTATACCCAGCTAGGGTCATTGGTTCTTTATCCATGAACATCTCCAATAAATTAATTTATGTTATAATACCCAAAAACAAGTAAAAGAGAAGTTTAGATGAAATATGACAGATCAAAAAAGCTATTTGGTGAGGATGTTTTTGAGAAATTCAAAGATGTTAAGCTAATACTTTTAGGAGTTGGTGGTGTTGGAAGTTTTGCTTTAGATGCACTTTATAACACTGGAATTAAAAATATCACAATAGTAGATTTTGATACATATGAGGAATCAAATTTAAATAGACAAATGGGAAGTTTTGGGAATATTGGACGAATAAAAGTAGAAGCTTTAAAAGAAAAATATCCCGAAGTTACGCCTATTCATATAAAAATTACACCTGAATGGATTGATAATTTTGATTTTTCATCTTATGATTATATTTTAGATGCAATTGATGATGTTAAACCAAAAGTTCATCTAATAAAAAAACATTTTACAAAGATAATAAGCACAAGTGGTGGAGCAAAAAGAATTGATCCATCAAAAATAGAATATATCTCAATTTGGGATACTTATAATGACCCATTTATAAAAAAAATAAGAACTGAATTAAAAGCACAAGGATTTAAGAAAAAATTCAAAGTAATTTTTTCATCTGAACTTCCAATATGCGTAGAAAAGGGAAGTTTTGAGGGAGTTACAGGAAGTTTCGGCTTAATGATGGCATCAGTAACTATTCAAAAATTGATGAATAAATTCCAAAAATAACTTAAAGATACTCAAAGTTTAAAAGATATATAATAATTAACTTATACTTAAAAAAGGATTCTCATGAGCGGTATTAGTGGTAGTGTTGAACAAATGACTCAAGGACATCTTAGAAATGTTCAACAATTAGCTGTATTTTACACAGGTCACAGTAATATTTACGCAATCAATATAGCAAAAGTTAAAGCTTTTATAATTACTGAAGAAGTTGCTATAAACGATACTCCAAAAGATACAGATGTAATAGCAGGAATTGCAACAATTAGGGGCGAGCCTGTAACTCTTATCAATCTTGATGCTTGGCTTGGTCTTCCTGCATTAGCTGTAAAAGATTATAAATTAATTATATTTTGCGAATTTAATCATAAAAAAATAGGCTTTTTAGTAAAAGATATGCTTGATATTGTTGAAAAAACAACACAAGAATTAAGACATACAGAAGAAACAAATTCAAAAATAACATACACAACTTATGTAAGAGTAAATAATAAAGATGAACTTTGTACTGTATTTAATGCCGAGCAATTATTAAGAGATATTCACTGGACAGATGATGGTTCTGATGAAATTAAAAAATATGTTGATGAAAAAATTCACTCAACTAAATTAGTTTTAGCAGCTGAAGATTCAGGAGTAGCAAGAGAAGTTTTAAGTTCATTCTTTGAAGAAACTGGTCTTGATTATGAAATTTATGCAAATGGAACACTTTTAATAAAAAGATTAGAAGAGTTAAATCCTGATAAAATTGGAATGGTAATTACAGATATTGAAATGCCAGGAACGGATGGTTATCAAGTTGCTTCATTTATAAAAAATAATAAAAATTTATCTCACATTCCAATAATTGTAAACTCTTCAATGACAACAGATGCAGTAAGAGGAAAAATGAATCAAGTTGGTGTTGAAGGGTTTGTTGGAAAAACTGATATATCAAATCTATTTAAATTAACAAAAAAATTCTTACTAAGATAAATTTTCAAATAAGATGAGATTTTCTCATCTTATTCTTTCTACTACTATTTATTTAACCAATTTTTAAAAACTTCTATTTGACTTAATGTTTGACTTGTTGATGTTCCACCTAATGAAGTTCTTGCATTCATTGAGTTTCTTAAATCTAAAAACATTAAAATTTCTTCATTTATATCTTTTAATTCTTCATTTGAAGCTCTAATTTCATCAATGTTTAATTCACTAATATCTTTATTTAAATAATTCGCTTTTGAAACTACATCTTTAGTTAAATAATAAGCTGTTCTAAATGGCATATTTTGTTTAGTTACTAAATAATCTGCAAAATCAGTTGCGCTTAAATGCCCAATTTTACAAGCATTTTGCATTTTATCTACATTTACAATCATAGATTTGATAACTTCATTTAAAATAGAAATAGAAATTTCCATAGTTTTAACTGAATCAAAAACTCCCTCTTTATCTTCTTGTGTGTCTTTATTGTATGCAAGTGGTAAACCTTTCATTACTGTTAAAAGTGAAATAAGATTTCCATAAACTCGTCCAGTTTTACCTCTTAAAAGTTCAGGAACATCTGGGTTTTTCTTTTGTGGCATGATTGAGCTTGTTGTTGCATATTCATCACTCATTCTTACAAATTGGAATTCATAAGATGACCATAAAATAAGCTCTTCTGCAATTCTACTTATGTGCATCATTGCTGTACTTATATTAAATAAAATTTCTAAAGCAAAATCTCTATCTGAAACTGTATCCATAGCATGTGAAGTTGGAGCTATGAATCCTAATTTTTGGGAAGTTGACTCTCTATTTATATTGTGTGGAGTTCCTGCAAGTGCGGCACTTCCTAATGGACAATAGTTATTTCTTTCGTAAGAGCTTTCAAATCTTTCAAAATCTCTTTTAAACATATTTGCATAAGCTAATAAATGATAACCAAAATTAAGAGGTTGAGCATGTTGTAAGTGAGTCATCCCTGGAATTAGTGTAGTTGTGTGTTTTGATGCTACATCTACAAAAGTGTCAACAAGCTGTTTTAATTGTGCTTTTATACTTAATGATTTATCTTGAACATAAAGTCTAAAATCTGTTGCAACTTGGTCATTTCTACTTCTTGCTGTATGAAGTCTTTTTCCTGGTTCTCCTACAATTTCAGTAAGTCTTGTTTCAACTGCCATATGAATATCTTCAAAAGCAAGGGAAAATTTAAATTCACCACTTTCAATCTCATTTTTTACTTGTAAAAGTCCAGTTTCAATTGCTTTTTGCTCTTCAATAGTTAATATTCCTTGTTCTGCTAACATTTGTGAGTGAGCAATTGAACCTCTAATATCTTGTGCATAAAGTTCTTTATCAAACATTATTGAAGCGTTAAATTCATCTAATATTTGTGCATTTGTGTTTTTTAAAATTTGATTGCTTTGATTTGCCATTGATTTCCCTAAAATTATAATGTACCTTAAAATTAAGGTCGCATTATAACACAAGTGATATTATTTAAACGCACTTAAATCCATAGGATTTGTTTTTGCAATTGCCGTATATTTTATAACAGCATTTAAACAATTTATAAAAAATAAGATATTTGAAGCTAAAAATAAAACAGCAGCTACATAAATAAAACTATTTTGAAAGTAACTTAAAACAAAAAATATAATAGAAATAAAATGTATAAAAAAATGAATTTTTATATATTTTTCATCGATAAACTCTCTAATTGTTGGTAGTTTAAAATAACCCTTAGAACTTAAGTGAAACCACGATAAAAAAGGAATTATTTTGTATACCATTCCTTGTAAAAGTGAATACAAAAATCCAAAAGCAAAAACTATTGCCAAAATATAGCTTGATTCAAAAAAGTCAAATAGCCAAATAATCATTGCAATAATTAAAGAACTCAAAGAGAGTTTCCAATACCATAAAGTTGCATCAAAAACAGGTCTTCTTCTATTATTTAATGATTTTAAACCATAAAAAGAAAAACTTATCAGTAGCACTACAAAAGCCAATTTTAGTATTAAAAAGTTTATATCAAAATAGAAAAAAACAGCTGATATAAAAAGCAAAATAAATAAAATCAAAGGAGTTTTATTTTGAATAAATTTTGGAAAATCAAGTGCTACATAAAACATAGGAATTACTTGAAATGAAACACCCATAATGATTAATAGTGCAAACCCAAATGAAGCAAATAATATATGTAAAAATACAAAAATATAATAGTTCTCCTCAAAATTTAGATTTATATGAGAAATTGCAAGATATAAACCAAAACATAAGGTTATTATTCCAGCAATACTAAATAATCTCATAGCTTTTACTGTTGAAGTTAAATATTTTACATTAAATAAAAGTTTTATACTTAAAATAAAAAAAGTCAAAAATGCAATTGATAAAAATAAAACTGCAAGATGAAGTAAAAATTTTATTCCTAAAATAAAAGAAAAACTCAAAAATAAAGTTCCTAGAACAAGACTACTATGAACGATATTCGCAAATAATTTTGGTTTTTTTATGACTGCACCTGCAAGAACTGGCATCATTTGTTGCATTGCTCCAAAAATTATCATAGACAAAATTCCTAATGTAAATAGATGAATTAAACCTATTGCAAAATGTGAATATTGATTTGAAAGTTCATTAAAAGGGACAAAAAAGAAAACAAAAGACATAAGTACTCCAAAAAAAGGAGCACTTAAAAAGAATCTAAAAGGTATATTTATAGGTGGTGCTTGATCTAGGCTTAAACCTTGATTGAACATCTTTTATATAGCCTTCATATCTTCAATAACTTTTGAAACAAGTGAACCCAAATGCATATCAGCCATAGCATAAAGCATTTGTTCTTCTTTCATATTGTGTTGTTGCATTAACATCATAAGACTTTCGCTAACTCCAAAAAAATGATTTTTATCTTTTTTTTCTATATCAGCTTTTAAATCTTCTAATATATTTCTCATTTGAGAATGTTCCATTCTCATAATCATCGTAGGACCTTGCGTCATCCCTGTTACTTCTTCAAATGTAGGGAACATTACTGTTTCTTCCATAGCAAAGTGATGAGTTAAATCAGTTGAAAATTTTTCTAATTGTTTTTGAGATTCTTCCCAATCTTGAGAAGCAACTGCATTTTCTAAATTTGCAAATTCTGCATCACATGCTCTGTGATCACTTGTTAAAAATGATGAAATTGTATCCATGTTATTTACCTTATAATATATTTTTCTGTATTGTAGGTAAACCTAAACTATTTTTTATTGATACCAATCAAGACCAAAGCTGAAATTGTGGAATATGTGAAACTGCTTTTATAATATCAGTTTTAGAAACAATTCCTATTAAAATACCACTTTCATCAACAATAGGAATAGCATGTAATTTAAAATCAATCATTACTTTTGAAACGCTTCTTATATCTGTAAAAGGATCTGCTGTAATAATCTGAGGCAAATGTATATCTTCAATTTTTCTTTCTAAAACATTTTGTGGATTTTCTAAATCATCCATTAAAAGGTTTAAAATAATTTTTTTATCTATTGTTCCAATAATTCTTTTTCCAAATGAAACAACAGGAAGTAAACCAACTTTATACTCTTTCAAAACATCATATGCATCTTTAACTGAAGATTTTTCATCAATATAAATACAATTTTTTGTCATAATATCTTTAACTTGATAAATAATTTCAGAAGTATCAATATTTGCCATTTTTTTATAAGTATTTATAGCTTCTTTTTTTGTTTCTTTGTCTTGTTTATTTAAAAGATTATCAAAATTTTGTATAGTTCCCTCATCTGCGTTAAATCTACTTGCTTGGATATTTTCAATATTATTTAGACTATACAAATTGTCAACTGTGCTTCTAAATCCAACACTTCCTTTATTGTATATTGCAAACATTTGTATCTCCTTAATATTGTTTTATTCATTTTATAACAAAATATCTTCATTTATAGAATTTTACTCTATAAAAAAAGGCTCATACAAACTGCATGAACCTTTTAAATATTTTTAATCTTTAAAAATTAAATTGGTAGAACTCTTATATTCTCATCAATTTTTTGTTGTAACACTGATTCGATTGCATATAGTGTCCCTGAACTTCCAGACGAACATCCAGAGCATGAACCTAAGTATCTAATGTATAAATCAAAATGTGGTAAGTTTTCTTTAATATCTATAATTTCCATATTTCCACCATCCATTACAAGCATTGGTCTGATATCTGAATCAAGAACAGAATCAATTGCTTTTATTCTTTGAACTAATGTCATTTTTTCAAATGATAATGTTCCAGCGGCACTTGCATCTGCTGCTGATTTCATTTTTTCTTCTGCCATTTCAGCTCTAACATCTGCTAAAATATCTACTAAATAAATGTCTTTTTCTTCATGTCCACCAGGTCTTATACATGATTTACAAAATGCACCAGCTTTTGTATAATCTGTAATTTGTTCAACTGTTGTTAAGTCATTTATTCTAATAACTTCTCTAATTGTACCTAATGAAACCCTTGCACATTCACAAACAATTACTTCTGTTTCAAAAGATTCCATATCAACACCTTTGTACTCAGCTGCTGCTTTTTTGATAACATCATAAGCCATTACTGAACAATGCATTTTTTGAGGTGGAACAGCTGGTGTATTTGCATTATCTCTTAACGCAAATTCAACATCAATATTTGTAATTTTAACTGCTTCATCAACTTTTTTCCCAATACAAAGCTCAGCCATAACATCAGAAGATGCAATTGCAGTACCACAACCAAAAGATTTAAATTTTGATTCTAAGATTACATCTGTTTCTTCATTAACAGCCCAATATAATCTTACTGCATCACCACATGATTCAGCTCCAAAATCTGCAACAATTAGTTTTGCTCCAAGTTCAGCTGCTCTTTCTTCTGTGATTTCACCTTGGTGTTTTGGGTTATTCATTCTATTTACAACTTGATTTGAGTATTCATCCCAAATAGATCCGCTAATTAAACTATTTTTTGCCATAAAAATTTTCCTTTATTTATTATTCATTTTTTATTATAAACTAGACTTATGACACGATGGTGTATAAGCGTAAGAACTTGAGATTCCTCTTAATCTTGTAACTGCATTTTTAATAACATTAATTGCATAATCTATTTGCTCTTCTGTATTAAATCTACTCAAAGAAAATCTAACCCCTGTATGTGCTAATTCACTATCACTTCCAAATGCATTCATAACTGGATTTGCTTCTAAATCTTCACTTGCACATGCACTTCCAGTACTTGCACCAATTCCATTTTGATTTAAATCCCAAAGCATTGACTCACCCTCAACTCCTCTAAAAGAAATTAAAGTTGTGTTTGGAGTTCTATTATCTTTTCCTCCAATTACCACAGTTTCAGGTAGTTCTAAAATTGCATTTTCTAATTTATCTCTTAATTTGCTTACATGATTTTTTTCATAAGCAATTGCCATAGTTGAAGTTGCTAATTTCATAGCCCAACCCATTCCAACCATTGAAGCTACGTCCACCGTTCCAGCTCTTAAACCACCCATTTGTTCACCACCGTGTAAAAGAGGAGTTAGTCCAAAACCTTTTCTTATATATAATCCACCAACACCTTTTGGTCCATGGAATTTATGAGCTGAAAAAGATAAATAATCTACATTACAATCTTGAACATCAACAGTAACTTTTCCAATAGCCTGAGTGGCATCTGTATGAAAAGGAACTCCAAATTCTTTACAAATAGCTCCAATTTCTTTAATTGGGAAAATTTTTCCTGTTTCATTATTTGCCCACATAATAGTTACAAGAGCTGTATCTTCTTTTATAAAATCTCTTACTAAACTAGCCTCTAAAACCCCATCTTCATTTACTGGAAGATAAGTTACAGCTACACCTTGAGATTCTAAAAATTTACATGTTGCTGTAATTGCTGGATGTTCAACTTCACTTGTAATGATATGTTTTTTATCACCATTTAAAATTTTATCTATCCAAATACCTTTTATAACTGTATTATTACTTTCTGTTGCATTTGCAGTGATGATAACATCATCTTCATCTGCTGCATTGATTCCCGCATATAAAAAATTCAAAGCTTCAACCATTTTTGGATGAGTTCCTGAACCAAATTTATGTAAAGAATTTGGGTTTCCATAAATATCACAAAAAAATGGTTTCATTTCCTCATAAACTTTAGGGTCTACTACCGTTGTTGCATTATTATCTAAATAAACTTCCATTATTGTTCCTATATTTTTAATCTTATCCTATGCAAAAAGTATTCCAAAAAAATACTAGCATTTCAAAAACATTTCCGTATTCTAATGCAAATAGGATAAATTTTGTCTTAATTAAATATCTTCATTCTATTTTTTTAAAATTATATTGTATTTAAATTTTAATAAAGAACTCTATTTAGTTTGAAAATGTAATTATTTTTTCATATTTTTGTTATACTTTTTAAAACTTTTATGATAAGATTCTAAATAGGATAAGTTTTATCCTATTTTATTATTAAAGAATATTGGAGTTAATGATGAGTGATAATAAACAGTTAGAAGATATTATTAATAAAGATTATAAATTGGGCTTTGAAACTCTAGTACAAAGTGACACCTTTGAAAAAGGTTTAAACGAAGATGTAATTAGAGCAATATCAGCAAAAAAAGATGAACCTGAATGGCTTTTGGATTTTAGACTTAAAGCTTATAAAAAATGGTTAAAGATGGAAGAGCCATCTTGGGCGAATTTAGATTATCCAAAAATAGATTATCAAAATATAGCATATTATTCTGCACCAAAAAAAGCCTTAGACTCATTAGATGATGTTGATCCTGAGATTTTAAAGACTTATGAAAAACTAGGAATTCCCCTAGAAGAGCAAAAACAACTAGCTGGGGTTAAAAATGTTGCTGTTGATGCTGTATTTGATTCAGTTTCAGTAAAAACAACATATCAAGATGAACTTGAAAAACTAGGAATAATATTTTGTTCAATTAGTGAAGCAGCACATAAACATCCAGAACTTATACAAGAATATTTAGCTAGTGTAGTTCCTGTTGTTGATAACTATTTTGCCTGTTTAAATAGTGCTGTTTTTACAGATGGAAGTTTTGTATATATTCCACCAAATGTAAGATGTCCTATGGAATTATCAACATATTTTAGAATAAATGCTTTAAATACAGGACAATTTGAAAGAACTTTAATCATTTGTGATGAAAACTCTTATGTATCTTATAATGAAGGCTGTTCCGCTCCAACAAGAGATGAAAGACAACTTCATGCAGCAGTTGTTGAATTGGTTGCACTTAAAAATGGACAAATAAAATATTCAACTATTCAAAACTGGTTTCCAGGTGATGACAATGGAAAAGGTGGAATTTTAAATTTTGTTACAAAAAGAGGAATCTGTAAAGGTGATAATTCAAAAATATCTTGGACACAAGTTGAAACTGGAAGTGCTATTACATGGAAATATCCATCATGTATACTTGCAGGTGATAATAGTGTTGGAGAGTTTTATTCAGTTGCAATTGCTTCAAAAGCACAACAAGCAGATACTGGAACTAAAATGGTTCATTTAGGGAAGAATACTAAATCTACAATCATCTCAAAAGGAATCTCTGCAATGCATGGAAGAAATGCATATAGAGGATTAGTTCGTGTTGGTAAAAGTGCATCAAATGCTAGAAATATTTCTCAATGTGATTCATTATTAATTGGAAATAAATGCCATGCACACACTTATCCATATCATGAAATTAGAAATTCAAGTGCAAATATAGAACATGAAGCAACCACTTCAAAAATTTCTGATGAACAACTTTTTTATATATCTCAAAGAGGAATTAGTGAAGAAAACGCAATTGCAATGATTGTAAATGGTTTTTGTAAAGAGGTTCTAAAAGAGTTACCAATGGAATTTGCAGCTGAAGCAAAAGAGTTATTAAATATATCATTAGAAGGAAGTGTGGGTTAAATCATGGAAAAAAATACAATATTAAAAATAGAAAATTTACATGTTAATATAAACGATAGAGAAATTTTGAAAGGTCTTAATTTAGAAATAAAACCAGGTGAGATTCATGCTCTTATGGGTACAAATGGAGCAGGAAAATCAACATTAGTAAAAACTTTAAGTGCGCATTATGACTGTATTGTAACTGAAGGAAAAATTACTTATAAAAATAAAGATTTACTTGAACTTGATGTATCACAAAGAGCAAATGAAGGAATTTTTATGAGTTTTCAATCTCCTATTGAAGTTGCAGGTGTAAATAATAGCTATTTTCTAAAGACTGCTATGAATGCAAAGAGAACTTATACTGGTTTACCTGAAATTGATGCAATGGAATTTTTAAAACTTGTAAAAGAAGAGACTGGAAAATTTAATATCGATAGAAAACTTTTACAAAGAGATTTAAATGATGGTTTTAGTGGTGGTGAGAAAAAAAGAAATGAATTAATTCAACTTTTAATGCTTCAACCTGATTTAATCATGCTTGATGAGATTGACTCAGGGCTTGATGTGGATGCTATTAAAACTGTTGCAAATGTTATAAATTCTATGCTTGATGGAAAAAGATCTATTTTGATGATTACTCACTATGATAGATTACTAGAGTTAATTAAACCTGATTTTGTACATATTTTAAATGATGGAAAAATTGTAAAAACAGGAGATTATAGCTTAGCTTTAGAACTTGATGAAAAAGGTTATGAAGCAATAGGAATTAAAGATGCAAATAAATAATATTGATGGTTTAATCCTTCCAAATAAAAAAGATGAAGAGTTTTTAAAAATAAATTTTGATTTGCTTTTTTCTTATGATTTTACAAAAACTGAAACTTATGAATTTGATATTGTGGGATTAGAAACTATAAATGATAAAGAAAAATATGAATCAGTTTTATTCGATATTACTAGAAGTTTAGATAATCAACAAAAACTAATAACAATAAATAAAAATATTGCTGAGCCTATTTTTTTAATTCATAAATTAAAAGAAAATGAAACAGTTTATACAAACTCATTAAAAATAAAAATTGCAAAAGATATAAAAGCAACTATTGTTGAAGTTTTCGTAAACTCTTGTACAAATAGTTTTTATGGAGTTAATAGAAAAATAGAATTAGAAGAAAATGCTTCTTTAGAATATGTAAAAATTCAAGATATAAATGCTTCAAATTCTATGATTTTCACAACTGCAATTGAACAACAAAATAGTTCAAATTTAGAAATTTCAAACTTTGAATATGGAAATGGTTTTGTAGTAAATAGTTTTGAAAATATTATAAATGCCCAAAATACAAACTATGAATTAAATGCTTTAGTAAAACTTTTTGGTGATTCTACAACTTCAAATCTTGTAAAAACTATTCACAATGAAAAAAGTTCAGTTAGTAATATAAACTATAAACATAGTTTAAAAGATAGTTCAAAAGCTGTATTTAAAGCAAAATCAATTGTAAATGAAACAGCACTTTATTCAAAGGCTTTTCAACACTGTAACACTATTTTATTAAGTGATGATGCAACGATTATTGCTCAACCTCACCTTGAAATCTATATAGATGAGCTAGAAGCTAGTCATGGAACAACAACTGGAACTTTAAATAAAGAGCAACTTTTATATCTTCAATCAAGAGGAATTAGTAAAAATGAATCTTATGAGATGTTGTTAAGTGCTTTTGAAAACAAAATAGTTGATAATATAAAAGATGAATTAATAAAAGAATTTATTAAAAATTATAAAAGGGATACATATGTTTAGAAAAGATTTCCCATATTTTCAAAATTCAAAAACTGTTTATTTAGACAATGGAGCAACAACGCAAAAACTAAAAAGTGTTATTGATTCACAAGTTGAATATTATGAACAATATTGTTCAAATACACATAGAAGTAATTTTGGTCATGCAAATAAAGCAACTTCTGAGTTTGAAAAAACAAGAAAACTTTTAAAAGAGTTTATAAATGCTTCAAAAAATGAAGAAATAATCTTCACAAAAGGAGTAACAGAATCTATAAATTTTATAGCTTCTTCATTTGCAATTGATTTTAAAACGGTAATTATTTCTTCTTTAGAACATCACTCAAATATTGTTCCTTGGCATATGCAAAATAGAACTTTAGGAGCTGGTCTTGAAGTTGTAAACTGCAATGAAAATTTAGATTTTGACTTAGAACATTTTGAAGAATTATTAAATGCAAACCCAAATGCTTTTGTTAGTATCACTCATATTTCAAATGCTTTTGGAAAAATTCATGATATAAAAACTATTACAAAACTAGCCCATAAATACGGTGCGATTGTTATGATTGATGGAGCTCAAAGTTTAGCTCATTTTAAAGTTGATGTTCAAGACCTTGATGTTGATTTCTTTGCAATTTCAGGTCATAAAACTTTTGCACCAACAGGTGTTGGAGCTATTTATGTAAAAGAGAAGTATTTAAAAAATATCAAACCTTATCAAACGGGAGGAGCTACTATTCATGAAGTTGATTATAGTGGTTCAATCTTACTTGATTCTCCTTATAAATTTGAAGCAGGAACTCAAAATATCGCAGGTGTTATAGGATTTGGAAAAGCATTAGAATACATAAATCATGTGCGATATGAAAATATTGAAAGCCTTGAAAGTAAAGTTTTTAAATATTTAGATGGGGAATTATCGAAACTTCCTGGAATTATTTTCTATAATGATTTAACTAATTGTGTAGGAAGTAGAAGTTTTAACTTTAAGGGAATAATTCACGATGATATAGGAATTTTACTTGATAAAATGAATATAGCAGTAAGAGTTGGACATCATTGCGCACAACCTATTATGAAAAAACTGGGAATTAGAGGAACAATTAGAGTAAGTACTGCTTTTTATAATGACTATGTAGATGTTGATAAATTGATTGAAGCTTTAAAAAAAGCATTAAGTATGCTAAAGGATTAAAATTGAGTACGATAGAACAAAGAGTAGAAGAGATAAAAGAAGATTTAGATTTTTTTGAAGATGAATTACAAAAATATGAATATATTATAGATTTAGGGAAAAAATTAGAAGAGTTTGATGAAAAAGATAAAATTCCTGAAAATATTGTACATGGTTGTACTTCTCAAGTGTGGCTAACACATAAACAAAAAGATGGAAAACTATATTTTTATGGAACAAGTGATGCAATAATCGTAAAAGGTTTAGTTTACATGATACTAAAAATCTTTTCTGATTCAACTATCCAAGAGTTAAAAGATATTGATATGGATATTGTTCATGAACTAAAATTAAGCGAAGTTATAACTCCAAATAGACAAAGTGGAGTAATAGGAATGATGAAAAAAATAAAAGAATATGCACTAAATGCGTAAAGGATAAAAAATGGAACCAACTTTTGATTTAAAAGAAATAGAAAATAAATTAATAGAACACTTAAAAAAAGTATATGACCCTGAAATTCCAACAAATATTTATGATTTAGGATTAATTTATAATATTGAATTTGACATAAACAACAACTATTTATATTGCACAGTTACAATGACGCTAACAAGCCCAACTTGCCCCGTTGCAGACAGTTTACTAGAACAAGTAAAATATGTAACTTTAGCAGTTGATGAAATAGATGAAGCATTCGTAAAATTGGTATTTTCGCCACCGTGGGATCCATCAATGATGAGTGAAGATGCAAAAGAGATTATGGGAGCAAGTGGTGCAGCTATGCCATTTTAGTGGCATAGCTATTCTCTCAAAATTTTATTTTTTAAATGCAGTTATAATATCCGTAACAGTAACATTTGATTCATCTTGAATGATTCCTATATTTGAAGGTCTAAATAAAGAAGACAGAATAAGTTCTTTATCTTCTTTTTTTATCTCTGTTTCTTTTACAAAAGCCAAATAAGTTTGAATCATTACGACTCTTTCATGAGCATCTTCTGATAAATGTAAATTACTTAATGCAATCTTTACTGTAATTCTAATTATCCAAAAAGCACTAGAAGATGCAAAAATCATTAATAGATACCAAGGTAAGTTACTATTTTCAAAATCTTTTAACAAACTACTTTCATCTTTTTTCTCAGTTATCTCTTTTGAATCGGCATTTAATTCTTCTTTATATGTTTGTGTAACTTTTTCAATTTGTACATTTATGTCTATTCCTAAAGATTTATTATCTTTAGCCTGTTTTTCAAGTTTTAATTCTTTTGGTTCACTTTTAATGTCTTTTTTTTCATTTAGTTTATTATTTTCATCACTTTTAACTGTTTTCTCTTTTTCTAATTTTTTATCAATTTTATTAATAATCTCACTAATAATTTCATTTTTTATACTTTCAGTTATTTCATTCTTTTGCATGTGAGAATTTAAAAAATACATTAAAATTAAAACTAAAATTATGATAAGAGATATTGCCATTCTTGTAAATTTCCAGAATTCTTTTTTATGTTTTTCTTGTTTAACTTTCCAATAAGATACAGAAGCTCCAAGTTCAGCCCTTTTTTCTGCTGCAACAATTGTATTTTCATATTCTTCATTTATTGTTTTTGACTTCTCAAAAATCTTATTAAATTCTAATTTTTTATCTTCTATTTCTTTATTTTCTTTTTGTAG
This sequence comes from Campylobacterales bacterium, assembly GCA_019752775.1. Taxonomy (GTDB): domain Bacteria; phylum Campylobacterota; class Campylobacteria; order Campylobacterales; family Arcobacteraceae; genus Aliarcobacter. The sequence goes on from JAIELU010000231.1 coordinate 22,644, forward strand.
ATTCTCTAAATTATTTTCTAATACTAATATATCATTCTCATTTTTCAATAATTTATCTTTTAATACTTCTAACAACTCTAAAGAATCATCGGCTACAAAAAAATCAAAAATAGACTTATCTTTGATTTTTAATGCAATAATCTCAGCTAATTTTGTATTACCTTTTTCTCCTTTAAATACTATATTAATTAATTCTATTAAATTTATATATTTTTCAGAAGAAAGTTCTTCTCTATTATTTGAGAATTCTTTAAAAAGAACATTATCATCTTTTGTTCTATAAAATTCATAGGTTATATTATCATCTAAGAAAATAAAATTAGATTTCTTTTCAAGTTTTAAATTTAATAGATTTAACCAACTATTAAACCTTTTTTTAAATTCTTCTTCTGATATTTCTAAATTATCTGGCATTTCTAATATTTCAGTATTTTTTGGTACATTTGAAATCAAAAATCCAGCATCATTCTCAAATGGATGTATATAATCTAAAATATTAGATTGTCTTGTATAATTTAAAAGACTGTTAATTTTATTTTCAATTGTTTGTAATAATTCTTTACTATCTATATTTTGTATATTTTTTAAATAAATTTCAATTACTGCATTCAATTTATCTAAATTATAATTATGCCCTTTTAGTTTTACTGAAGTTCTTGGATTTTCAAGATTTACTTTTAGTTCTAATAACTTTACTTTTAATTGTTCAATATTCATAATATTTCCTATAATCTATTTTTTTAATAACACATGAAATCAAATTAATTCTTCTACTCAAAAATATTTTTAAGTTCTTTCTATTTTAATCTATTACATTATACTAAATTTAAGTTGTAATAAAATAATTTATAATAATTATTCTTCTTCAAAAATAAACAATAATAAATAAAATATTTAGCAATAATGAACAATTATTTTAGCAATGAATAAGAAGATTAAATTTAAAAAAAACTCTACAATTCCCGAATAAAATTAAAATCTACAAAAGGCAAAATTAGATGGCAAAAATTAAAAAAGTACTTATAGCAAATAGAGGGGAAATTGCTCTTAGAATCATTAGAGCATGTAAAGAACTAGAAATCGGAAGTGTTGCTATATTCTCAGAAGTTGATGTTGAGGGTATTTGGGTAAGAAAAGCTGATGAATGTTATCCAATTATGGGAGATTTAATTCAAGCTTACCTTGATTATGACAGAATTATCTCTATTGCTAAAAAATCTGATTGTGATGCTATACATCCAGGTTATGGATTTTTAAGTGAAAATGCAGATTTTGCAAAAGCTTGTGAGGATAATGGACTAATTTTTATTGGTCCAAAACCTGAACATATTGAACTTTTTGGTGACAAAATGGCTTCAAAAGTAGCTATGAAAAAAGTTGGCGTTCCAGTTCTTGAAGGAACAGATGAGCCTGTAATTGATATTCATGAAGGTGAAAAAATAGCAAGAGAAATCGGTTTCCCTGTTATCATCAAAGCTGCATTCGGTGGTGGAGGACGTGGAATGAGAATTGTAAAACTTGAAAAAGATTTCAAAGATATGTATGAAAGTGCGACAAATGAATCTATGAAATATTTCGGTAGAGATGAAGTTTTCATTGAAAAATATGTTGAAAATCCAAGACATATTGAAATCCAAATTATTGCTGATAAATATGGAAATGTTCTTCATTTAGGTGAGAGAGATTGTTCTATTCAAAGAAGACATCAAAAAGTTATCGAAATTGCTCCAAGTCCAAGATTAAACAACGAAACTAGAAAAGAACTTTATAGAATTGCTACAAAAGCAATGTTCAAATTAGGATACGAAAGTGTTGGAACTGTTGAGTTTTTAGTTGATGAACAAGATAATATTTATTTTATTGAAATGAATACAAGAGTTCAAGTTGAACATCCAGTTACTGAAACAATCACAGGTGTTGATATTATTCAGCGAATGATTGAAATTGCTGAGGGTGATAAACTTCAATTTTTACAAGAAGAAGTTCAATTTAGAGGTTATGCAATTGAATTCAGAATCAATGCTGAAAATCCACAAAAAAACTTTATGCCAGGAACTGGAACGGTTAGTAAATACTTAACTCCAGGAGGTCCAGGAGTAAGAATTGATACAAGTATTTATACTGGATATAAAGTCCCTTCAAACTATGATTCTATGATTGGAAAACTAATTGTTTGGGCATTAGACTGGGAAGGTGCTGTTAAAAAAGCAAAAAGAGCTTTAGACGAGTTTTATATTGAGGGATTCCCTACAAATATTCCATTACATAGAGAAATTGTAAGAGATGAAGATTTTATTAATGGAACTTTTAATACAAGTTACTTAGATAAAAAAATGGAGATATTTACACTTCATAGTGAAGATAATATAAAAAAAGAAGAAGACAAAATAGCAAACATTATGAAACTAATGGAAACTATTAACAAAAACAACCTAAAAGTAAAACATTAAGAATCTCTTTTGAGATTCTTAATAACTAACATAGCAAGAATTAATCAAAACAATGTAACAATCTTTTTATGAAAGATTTAAAATATACGATTATCAAATTAATAATAAGTGCTATTGTTTTAATTATTGCTTTTATATTTTTTGAAGAAAAACCTGCTCTTAATGGTATTAATTTTGATATAAATAGAAAAGACAATTCACCAAGTATTCCTTCTCAACTTCAATGGAGTGAACCATTTAAAGGTATTGAAAATGTGCCTCCAAAACCAAGAGAAAACAAATAAAATTTAGACTTTTTTTAAAGCTAAAAATATTCCAAAAAGAATAATAAAAGTTGAAATACCAAGTTCAAAACTAAACTTTTCATCAAGTATAATCACACTCAAAAAAATAGCTAAAATAGGAACAATAAGTTGCAAAATACTAGCTGTTGTGATTTGAATTTTAGGAAGAACTTCATACCATATCAAATAACCCAATCCTGATGTAACAGAACCTGAAAGAATGGCTAAAAAAGAAGTATATAAATCAAACTTAAATTCATTTATAAAAAATAACATAAATATAATTGCAAAAATTGTTGCTTTAAAAAAATTATCAGTTGTATTTAATAAAGCATTTGTTGAAGATTTTCCAATAACACTATAAACAGCCCAAGCAATACCTGAAATAACCATCAAAAATGTATGAAAAAGTGAAATTGAAAAATCTTCTTTTGGATAAAGTAAAAAAGCCAATCCACCAAAAGCTACTAAAACTCCTAAGAATTTATTAATTGTTAGTTTTTCTTTATAAAAAAGTGCAATTAAAATCATACTTATTTGAACAACCGCAAAAAGAATAAGTGTTCCAATACTAGCAAACATATTTATATATGAATATGAAAAACAAATTGCATATAAAAAAAGCATAAAAGAGCTAAGCCAGTTCTTTTTAAAACTAAATTTTAGATTTTTATTTTTAAAAAAATAGACACTTAAAAGTAAAACTGAACCTGATAATATTCGTAAAAATGTAAAAGAAAAAGCATCAATATTTTGAGTAGAAATTGCCATTTTGCATAAAATTGAATTTGTTGCTAGAAAAAGTAAGGCTATAAATATTAGAATGAAGAGTTTAATATCTGTAAAAATATTACTCTTCATCTTTTTATATTTTTGCTATTAATTTATGAACAATTTTATGAACTATTGGTGCCACAACTACAATAATTGGAAATGCACAAGCAAAAGCAATCAGCCAAGCTCTTATCCAACTAGATAAAAAAATATCAACAAATCCTAAATTTATAAATGTAATTATAAAACTCATTATAAAGCTCATAAACAATGCCATAAAAAAAGCAAAAACTATTCTCTCATATTTTCTATTAATCATATTTGCTACTATTAACCTTTTTAAATTATTTAATCTTTTTTCTTATTTAAGATGAACAAGAAAGTTTTATATTAGCAAAATTTATAGGAGTTTGTCTAGCATATCTTTCAAACTTTGGATGTTCATCAAAAGGATTTTGAGCAATTTTTAATAAATCATTCACTAAAGAATAATCTCCCTCATGAGCTTTTTCGATAGCTTCTTGAAGAATATAGTTTTTTAATATATATTTTGGATTTACTTTTTTCATAACTTCAAATCTTGTTTCAAAAGTTGTTTCTTGCTCATCGCAAACTTTTTTATAAGATTCAAACCATATTTGAAGTGGCTCTTGAAAAACTGCAATATCAAGGATTGAGCTTAAATCTTCAAAAGATTTAAGATGAGTTAATCTATAAAAGAAAACATTATAATCCATTTTTGCATTTTCTAAACTTCCAAGTAACTCTAAAATCAAATGAAGATTTGAGTTTCCACTTTTTGAAGCATCTAAACCTAATCTTTTGTTCATCAAATCTAAATATACTTTTTCATGTTGTGGTAAAAATGTTTTCATATAAGATTCTAATTTACTCTCATCACAAACCAATTTTAAAGCATTTATTAGTGCAAATAGATTCCATCTAGCAACATAAGGTTGGTTATTATAAGAGTATCTTCCCTCTTCATCTGTGTGATTACAAATAGAATTTTTCTCAAAATAATCCATAAAAGCATAAGGACCATAATCAATAGTAAGACCAGCAACTGAGAAAATATCTGTATTCATAACTCCAACTTGAAATCCATAAACTTTCAATTTTGATAGAAGTTATGCTGAATT
>JAIELU010000140.1 GCA_019752775.1 Campylobacterales bacterium
AGTATTAAGAGCAGCAGGTCCCGTATCTCCAGAAGTAGCAGCTAGAATTAAATATTTTTCATCTCTTTTTTTTGCAATTGAAGAAAGAATTGAACCAAATGGTTGTAAAGCCATATCTTTAAATGCACGAGTTGGACCATGATATTGTTCATGCACAAATAAATCATCTTTAACACGTACTACTGGACAAGGATTTGAAGCATCATCAAAATTATCATATAAAGCTAAAGCTTTGTTTATTTCTGTTTCATCAATATCAATTTCAAATGCTTTTAATATATCAAAAGCAAGTTCTTTATAAGATGAGTTAATATGATTTAAAATAAAGTTATCTTCTAATTTTGGTAAACTTTTTGGTACATATAATCCACCAAATGAAGTACTTGGATTTAGTATTGCTTCACTAAATGGTACTTCAACTGGTTTTATACCATCATTCCCTCTTGTTTCAATAAAATTCATAATATTCCTTAGTTTTCTAATAATTTTTCTATATCTATCCCATTATTAGGGTTGTCTTTTCTTATAAATTGAGTACCAATTCCATCACTTGTAAATAGTTCAAGTAAAATTGAGTGTTCAACTCTTCCATCAATAATGTGAGCTTTATTTACACCATTGTGTATTGCATCAATGCAAGAATCAACTTTTGGTATCATTCCTCCAGCGATTGTTCCATCTTTTTTATAGTTTTCAACGCTTTCTTTATCTAAAGTTTGAATTAAATTTCCTTCTTTATCTAAAACACCAATAGTGTCAGTTAAAAATAGAACTTTTTGTGCTCCAACAGCAGCTGCGATTTCGCAAGCTGCAACATCAGCATTAATGTTAAATCCTGGATGATTTGGTTCTGCACTATCAGCAATTGGAGCAATTACAGGAATGAAACCTTCTTTGATAAGATTATTTATCATACTTCCATTTACTTTTGTAATTTCACCTGTGTAACCAAATCTTCCACCATCTTTTGGAACAGCATTTATTAAAGCAGAATCTTTTCCAGAAATACCAATAGCTTTTGCCCCATGATGATTTAATAAAGATGTAATATTTTTATTGATTTCACCACTTAAAACCATTTCAACAACTCTCATGCTGTCTTCACAAGTAACTCTGTGCCCATCAACAAAGTGTGAAGGAATTTCTAATTTAGTTAATAATTCAGTAATTCTTGCACCGCCCCCGTGAACAATAACAGGTTTAATACCTAAAAGTGAAAGAAAAACTATATCTTGAGCAAATTTTTCTTTTAAATCAGGGCTTGTTTGTGCAGAGCCACCATATTTGATAACAATAACTTTTCCGAAAAATTTTTTAATATATGGTATTGCATCAAGTAGTGTTTGTACTTTTTGATGTTTATTTTGCATATGTATAATCCTAAGTGATTTTTAAGTGCTGATTATATCTAAAAGAATCTTATTAATAAAAAATTTAGTATCATTAGACCATGAAAAAATACTTAGCCCTAAAAGCCAGTGCAGGAAGTGGAAAAACTTTTGCATTAACTGTCCGATATATTACACTTTTGTTACTTGGTGCAAAACCAAATGAAATTTTAACCCTTACTTTTACAAATAAAGCGGCAAATGAAATGAGTGAGCGAATTTATAAAACTCTTTTAACTTTAGGTGATGATGAAGCATATTTAAGTGCAATTGTTGAACAATCAAGTTTAACAAAACAAGATATTCTTGGAAAAAAGAGTTTTTTAGTCAAATCATTTTCTAATGCAACTTTATCTATTTTTACAATTGATAAGTTTATAAATAAAATCTTACGAGAATTTTGTGGATATATTGGAATATCAGATGATTTTGAGATAAAAGTTGATGATATTGAAGCTTTGAGTATGAAGTTTTTACAATCATTAAATGCAACACAATTTGAAACTTTGATTGATTTTTCACACTATGAAAAAAAGAAATTTAACTCAATTTTTGAATTATTTAAAAACCTACTTGAAAAAAATGAAACAATTGATATTTTAAATATTGATGCAAAACTTATTGATTTGCAAAAACAAAATGTTTTAGAGTTTGCTTTTAAAATAAAAGAGCAAATTTTAAATTGCAGTGGAGCCAGTGCTAGTGCCATTAAAGCTGTTGATTTTGAAACTTTCGATGAATTATTTGGAAGAACTTGGCTTGAAAAAGATACCTTAGCAGATTATTCATATTTCAAAAAATGTGCAAATGAGACAATAGAATCATTTTTTTCTAATCTAAAAGATGAAATTGCAATTTATTATAAATTACGAGCTGGATATAGTTTGAGTAAATTATTTGAACTTTATTTGATGTTTAAAGATTTTAAATTTACTTTTAACAAAAACAAAAACTATTTGGAATTTAATGATATTTCAAATTTAGTTTATGAACTTCTATCTACAAAAATTGATAAAGATTTTTTATATTTTAGACTTGATTCATCTTTTTCACATATTTTGATGGATGAGTTTCAAGATACTTCTCTTTTACAATATAAAATCTTAGAACCATTAATTAAAGAGATACTTGCAGGTGACCAAACTAAATTCAAAACATTTTTTTATGTGGGAGACACAAAACAATCAATTTATAGGTTTCGTGGAGGAAAAAGAGAACTTTTTGATTATGTAGCAAATACAAATAAACTTCTTGAAGTTGAAGTTTTAAATACAAATTATCGTTCTTGTGAAAATATAATCTCTTATGTAAACTCTTTGTTTTTAAATATTCCAAATTATGAATATTTTGAACAAGAGTCAGTTACAAAAGGTGGATATATTGAAGTTATTGTTGATGAAAAACTTGAAGAAGATGATAAATATGAAAACATTGCTTCTAAAATTGCCCAACTTTTAAAAGATGGTGTAAATTCAAATGACATTGCAATTTTAACTTATACAAATGATGATGTTTTAAATCTATATTATTATTTAAAACAAAAATTTCCATCTTTGAAAATATCAACAGAAATGACTTCAAAACTTATAAATCAGCAAAATGTAAAAGCTATTATAAATGCAATAAAATATCTCTATTTTAAAGAAGAGATTTACAAAGAGAATCTAAATGCACTAATTGGAAAGCCGATATTAAATGAGCTTGATTTAGCAATAGATTTAGAAGAAAAATCAATTCAAGAGCTTATAAAAGAGTTAGCAAGTAAACTAAAAATTATTGATGAAAACATAATTAAACTAATTGAAGTAAGTTCAGTTTTTTCTAATATTGTAGATTTTGTATATGAGATTGATAAACTAGATTCTAATATGGAAAACTCTGAATCGGTTGGGCTTCAAATTTTAACTATTTTTAAATCAAAAGGTTTAGAGTTTAATACTGTAATTATGCTTGATAGAATTAAAAGAAAAAATGTAGATAAATCTTCACTTTTATTTGAATATGAAAGTGTGCAATTAAAAAATATTTTTTATAAAATCAAAGGTTATGAAAACTATAACAAAGATTATGAAAAAGCACTTTCAAAAGAGAAAGCTTTGAGTGTTGAAGATGAAATAAATATTTTATATGTAGCCTTAACCCGGGCTAAAAATAATATGATAATTTTCAAAAAATCAAAATCTTCAGTTTTTGATGTGTTAAATATGAGACCAATACAAATTGGAAAAGTAATTCAAAGTGAAAATGTTTCAAAAAATTATGAAAATATTACAAAAGTTTTATATAAACCTTTGGATTTGGGAACTCAAGAAAAACAAATTTCAAAAGAAAAAGAGTTTGATGAAAATCATCTAAAAGCCAAATATTTTGGACTTGCAACTCACTATTGTCTTGAAATGATGAATGAATTTAATAGTGATAATTTACTATATTCTTTGAATTTAGCAAAAACTAGATACTCAAATTTTTTAGATGAAATTGATTTTCTTGATATAAAAAATAGATTATCTTTATTGGTAAATAATGAGAAATTTATTTCACTTCTTTCAGATTCACAGTTTATTAGTGAACAGTCTTTGGTTTATAAAGAAGAGATAAAAGTTATTGATTTATTACTTTTTAAAGATGGAAATTATTATATCATTGATTATAAAACTACAAAAGATACACATGTTGAACATATAACTCAAGTAGCTTTTTATAAAAAAGCTATAAAAGATATTTTTCAAACTCAAAATGTTTTTTCTTATTTAGTTTATTTACATGCAAATGAAGTTTTAATTAGTGAAGTTTAAACAAAATATCTAATAGAGGCAAAACCGTAAGCTTTGGCTTTAGATATTTGGTTTATTTGTTCTTCGTTTATAATTCCACCAAGAGCAATAATATTTATATTATTACTGTTTATTGCTTCTTCTAAAACTTCTATACCTTTTGGTTTACCTTTATTAGGTGTTTCAAAAATAGGAGAAAAGGTAACTGCATCTACAAGATATTCTATAGCTTTTTGTATATCTTCAAAAGTATGACAAGAAATAATTACATATAACCCTAACTCTTTTGCTTCTTTGATTTTATGAAATTGAGAAGAATTAAGATGAACGCCACTTGCATTTAATTTTTTTGCTAATAGAAAATCGCTATTTATTAGTATTTTTTCTATATTCTTTTTTTTACAAATTTCAATAAATATTTTTGCTAATTCTTCAAAATTAGAAGATTCTTTGTCTCTGAAACAAGCAATATCAACTTTTTGTTTATCTAAAATATTTATTAAAATTTCTTTAAATTTTATTTTATCATTTGTATAATATTTTGGATCTGTTATTAAATATTTATTCATTTTAAAATCCTTATATAAAAAAAGGGAGAAAGTAAAAACTTCCTCCCTTTTAAGTTTACAATCACTAATAATTAGTGTTCGTCGTGTTCCATCATAATAGAACCAGCAATATAAACATAAGTTAATATACTGAAAATAAACGCTTGTAAGAAACCAAACGCAGTTAATAGGAAAAATCCTGGTAATGGTAATAACCAAGGTACTAACATTAAAAGTACCATAAGGAACATATCATCCCCTCTGATTGATCCAAAAAGTCTGAATGATAATGAAATAATTCTTGAGATATGAGAAATAATTTCGATTGGAAACATTAATGGTGCTAATACAGGCATTGGTCCCATAAAATGTTTAAAATAGTTAATAAAACCATTTGTTTTAATACCTAAGTAATTATAATAAACAAAAACTATTAAAGCTAAAGATAAAGTAAAGTTAATGTTACTTGTTGGAGCTTCAAATCCTGGAATTACTCCCATCATATTACTAACAAAAATTACAATAGCTAAAGATGCAATTAAAGGCATATAAGTTCTTGCATTTTTTTCACCCATTGTATCTGTTCCCATTTTGATGATACCATCAACAAATGTTTCCATTACATTTTGAGCACCAGTTGGAACTAATTGTAATTTTCTAGTTGCAGCTCTTGCAATTAAGAAAATAATACCAAGCACTAAAATATAATGCGATAAGATTATCCATTCTTGTCCGTGTCCACCGATTGTACCCAAGAATGTAAACAGTCTTCCTTCCATGTTCTTCCTTTTTTTTGTTCTACTACATACTAAATTATGTTTGCATTATAATATTTATTTTCTAAAATCTTTCTAAAGATAATAAATTAAGTTAAATTTGCTTGAATCTAAACCCGCTTTGTTTCAAATTTTCCCTTATTAGTTCTTGATGCTCTTCACCTTTTGTTTCTAATGCAATTGTAACATGTGCCTCACCAAACTCGAGTTTTACAGACTTTCTATCATAATCTATTTGAACAATGTTTGCGCTACTTTTTGTGAATACTTCTGTTAAATGCATTAAAGTACCTGGTTTATCCATAAGTGTTACGATTAGATTCATTTTTCTATTTGATTTTACCAAACCTTTTTCAATGATTAAAGATAACATAGTTACATCAATATTTCCACCACTTACTATTGCACAAACTTTTGAATTTTTAACATCAATTTTTTTATGCATAAGTGCAGCTGTGGCAACGGCTCCCGCTCCCTCAACTACAAGTTTATGTTTTTCTAATAAAAATAAAATGGCATTTGCTGTTTCATTATCTGTAACTTCAACAATTTCATCAACATATTCTAAAATAATATCAAGAAGTTTTGGTGTTACATCACGAACCGCAATTCCATCTGCAATTGTTCGAACTGTTACAGAATCAATAGGCATTCTAGCTTCAAATGAATCTTTCATTCCTCTAGCACCACTTGCAACCACACCTATTATTTTAATATTAGGATTTATGGCTTTTGCAGCAATTGCAATTCCAGAGATTAATCCACCACCACCAATTGGAACAATAATTTGTTCTAAATCTTTTAACTCTTCTAAAATTTCTAAAGATATTGTTCCTTGACCAGCGATTACTTCATCATCTGCAAATGGATGAATGAACTCTTTATTGTTTTCTTTTGCAAATTTTGTAGCAGCTTCATATGCTTCATCAAAATTTTCACCAATTAAAATAACATTTGCACCATAAGATTTAACACCTGATACTTTTGTAAGAGGTGTTGCTTCTGGCATAAATATTGTAGCTTCACAAGAGAAGTATTGTGCCGCATATGCTAAACCTTGAGCATGATTTCCAGCACTTGCAGCTACTACACCTGCATCTTTTTGTTCTTTTGTTAAAGTAGCAACTTTATTAAATGCACCTCTTAATTTAAAACTTCCTGTTAATTGTAAGTTTTCTTTTTTTAAGAAAATTTCTGCATTTAATTCTTTACTTAAAATGGGTGCTTTTGCAATTGGAGTATTTACAGCTATATTTTCAAGATTTTTTCTTGCTTCTTTAATATTGTTAAGTGTTATCATGATTTCTTTTCTTAATTTTTTTTAGATACTATCTAAAAAAAGTTTTAGGCTAATTAAAACTTTTTTTAAATAGAGCAAAAGCTCTATTTAATTTCTTCTTTTTTGATGATATTTACAGCTTTTACCATATTTATTAAACTTTCTTTAACTTCTGACCATTTTCTTGTTTTTAACCCACAATCTGGATTTATCCACAATTGTTCTTTTGGTAAAACTTCAAGTAATGATTTTATTTGTAAAACCATTTCTTCTACACTTGGAACTCTTGGACTATGAATATCGTAAATTCCAGGTCCAATTTCTTGTTTATAAGCTACATCTTTAAAAATTCTTAAAAGTCTATTTCCACTTCTTGCTGTTTCTATTGAAATAACATCCGCATCCATAGCTTCGATTGTTTTGATAATATCATTAAATTCACTGTAACACATGTGAGTATGAATTTGAGTATCAATTAAAGCACTACTAACACTTAATTTAAAATTATCAACTGCCCATTGTGCATAGTTTTTCATATTTTCAATTCTTAAAGGATAACCTTCTTTAAATGCAGCTTCATCAACTTGAATCATTTTTATTCCAGCATTTTGTAAATCATTTACTTCTTTGCAAATAGCAAATGCAATTTGTTTGGTTACTTCACTTCTTGATATGTCATCTCTAACAAATGACCAATTTAAAATAGTAACTGGACCTGTTAACATCCCTTTCATAACTTTTTTAGTTTTACTTTGTGCATATTTAATCCACTTAACAGTCATTGGATCTTCTCTGTTTACATCTCCATAAATAACAGGCGGTTTTACGCATCTACTTCCATAAGATTGAACCCAAGCATTTTGTGTAAAAGCAAAACCATCTAACATTTCACCAAAATATTCAACCATGTCATTTCTTTCAGGTTCCCCATGAACTAAAACATCAAGTCCAATTTCATCTTGAAAAGTTACACAATCATCTATATATTTTTTAATCTCTTGTTCATAAATCTCTCTTGAAATTAAATTTGCTTTATAGTTTTTTCTATTTTCTCTAATTTCAGGAGTTTGAGGAAAAGACCCAATAGTTGTAGTTGTTAAAAAATCATAATTAAAAAACTCTCTTTGAACTTTTATTCTATCTTGGAATTTATCAGCTCTTTCAAAAGTTTTTAGATTTTTTATTTCATCTTGAATTTTAATATTATGAATTTTTGAAGATATTTTTCTTTGATTATTTTCTTCAACATTTTTTCTAATAACTGCAATTTCATCTAAATTTAATTTAAAATCAAAAAATTGTTTACTTACAAGTGAAAGTTCTTGTAGTTTTTCATTGGCAAAAGAAAGCCATGATTTTATCTCTTTGTCTAAATTGTCTTCATATTTTAAAGTAAAAGGAACATGTAATAAAGAACAAGATGTTGAAACAATAATATTTTCTTTTTTTACAATTTTTGAAACTTTATTTAAAAGTTCAATTTTATCTTGGAAATTACTTTTCCAAATATTTCTTCCATCAATTACACCTGCAATTAAAACTTTATTTGAATTTTTAATAAGTTCTAAACTTTCAAGATTTTTATTTCCATGAATAAAATCCAATCCAAGCGCCCAAACAGGAGTATTAACTAAAACTCTTGTAGCTTCATTTGAGTGTTCAAAATAAGTAGTAACTGCTATTTTAATATTTGATGCAACTTTAGTTAAAGTATCATAAATAGGTTTGATTAAAGATAATACCTTTGTATCTAAATCTTTTACAAATAATGGTTCATCAAATTGAACAACAACTTCATCATCAAGTTCTGAGATTTCTAATAATAGCTTTTTATAAACTTCAACTATATTGTTTATATGTAAAAAAATATCACTATTATCAACACTTTTTGATAAACCTAAATATGTAATTGCACCAATTAGATTTATTTTTGTTTTTATTCCTAGCTCACGAGCCTCTTTATATTCTTCAATAACTTTTTTACTATCTAGTTTAAAAGTTGTGTCTTTTGAGATTTCAGGAACGATATAATGGTAGTTTGTATTAAACCATTTCGTCATTTCCATTGCTACGCAAGTTTCATTTCCTCTTGCCATTGCAAAATATAGTTCTTCGGCTTTTAATTTTTCAAATCTTTTTGGAATAGCTCCTAATAAAATAGAAGTATCTAACATATTGTCATAATATGAAAAATCATTTGAGGGAATAAACTCTATTTTTGCTTCTTTTTGATAATTCCAATGTCTTTTTTTCAGTTGTTCAGCCACATATTTTACTTCATTAAAATCTGTTTGTTTTGCCCAATATTTTTCTAAAACTTTTTTTAGCTCTCTTTTTTCTCCAATTCTTGGAAATCCTATTACATAATTTTTTGACATAATTAATCCTTTTTAAAAGGTTCCTATTTAAAAAGAACCTAAATATTTGTCTACTTTTTAACAAAATTTATGAAAAATTTTTAAAAGTAGCAAAAACTAAAGGGCTTTAAGAATAAAGCCTTGACATATGATTTTGACTTATAAAAAGTAAGGGTAATTAAAAAATCGGAGGATGAACGCCAGTTCTTCTAAATGCGAAGAAAGTGTCATAATAAGGACATCTAGGAATGAATTTAAAAAGTGCCACAACTAATGCTGTTTTTCTTTTAAAAAGACAATCACAATGACAAGGTTTTTTATTTTGTAAAAAACAAGAGATTAAAGTTTCATCTAAACTAATAGAGGATTCCTCTTCTTCTTTTTTATCTTCTGAAGACAATGATAATTTTGTAGTTAAATGATTTTTGTATGATGTAATAACACTATGCAATTTTGGAGCAACAGCAAATGCTTGAATTGAACAAAGTGTAAAATATTTTTTTCCAAAACCATTTAATAATTTCAAGTAAACCCCAGTAATTTATATAAGCACGAAGTGTAAATAATTAATGCTTAATTGTAAATAAAACTAAATATGGTATCATTCCATCAAAAAAAGGTAGATTTTATTTTGAAATTTACATTTGTAACACTTTTCCCGAATTTAATTGAACCATATTTTCATGATTCTATTTTAAAAAGAGCAATTGATTCAAACTTTATATCTTATGAGTTTTATAATCCCAGAGATTTTACAACTAATAAACATAAAAAAGTTGATGACCAAATGGTTGGTGGTGGAGCTGGAATGCTTCTTACTTGTCAACCATTATTTGATTGTTTGAATGAAATAAAAAGTAAAGATTCAAATGCTTATATAATTTTTCCTTTAGCTGCTGCAAAACCATTTAGACAAAATGATGCGAAACGGTTGGCAAAGAAAGAAAATATAGTATTTGTAAGTGGTAGATATGAGGGAATTGATGAAAGAGTTATAGAAAAATATGCAAATGAGGTATTTTCTATAGGAGAATTTGTATTAACAGGTGGAGAATTGCCATCTTTAGTAATGGCTGATGCAATTGCTAGAAATGTTAAGAGTGTACTTGGAAATGCTGATTCTTTGGATGTTGAAAGCTATGAAAATAATCTTTTAGAAGCACCATCTTTTACAAAACCTGAAATTTTCCAAAAATTAAGTGTTGTTAAAGAATTCTTAAAGGGAAACCATAGTAAAATTTCCGACTTAAAAATCCAGATGTCCAAATGTAAGACAAAATATTATAGACCTAATAAGGAAAAAAGATGAAAAATAGATATATTGCTAGTTTTGAAGCAGCTCAAATTGCGACAAAAGTTATCCCTCAATTTAGAGCAGGAGATACTGTAAAACTTGGTGTTGAAATTAAAGAAGGTGAAAAAGTTAGAATTCAGCTTTTTGAAGGAATTGTAATTGCAAGAAGTGGTAATGGTGTAGATTCAACTTTTACAGTTAGAAAAATTGCTGCAAATTCAATTGGTGTTGAAAGAATTTTCCCATTATATTCTGAATCATTAAAATCAATTGATGTATTAAGAAGAGGAAGAGTTAGACGAGCTAAACTTCATTTCTTAAGAGAATTAAAAGGTAAAGCTGCAAGAATTAAAGAATTAAAAAGATAATAAACAACAAGGCTTAAGCCTTTTTGTTTGATTTTATGTCAAAAATCTTAATTCACACAACCTCAATAATCGAAGCAAATCCGATTATTGGTTTTTTTAATTTGAAAGAATTAGAAAACTCTATCGAAAATAAAATATATTTCAATGATGATATCCTACTTATAATTTCTGGAGTAAGTAAAGATTTAATAGTTAAGTCTTTGGATTATATTTTTAAAAACTACTCAATTTCAAAAGCATTTGACTTAAGTATTGCATCTTGCAGTGATGGAAGTATTGCTTTAGGAACACTTTTTTGTACTAATAGATTTATTGGCGGATTGAATTTTGCTAATATTACTACTATTGAAAAACCACTTGAAACCGATGAAAATTTAGAAACTTTACTTGTTGATAAACAAGCTTTATTTTTTTCTCAGAAATGTAAAGAGAATATAAAAGATTTTTATATTTTAAAAATTGTTTCTGATTATTTTGATGAGGTTGAACCCACAAATGAAAAAATCTTCGAACTTATTAATAACTCAATTTCTAAATGGAAAAAACTAATTTAAAGGAAACTGTAATATATGTTTGCAGATATTGTTAATTTTATAGTTGAAACAATAGGAAGTTTAGGATATTTTGGTATCTTTATCTTAATGTTTTTAGAAAGCTCATTTTTCCCTTTCCCCTCTGAGGTTGTTATGATTCCCGCTGGATATTTAGCCTTTAAAGGTGAAATGAATATGTATTTAGTAATTCTATTTGGAATATTAGGTTCATTAGCTGGTTCTTTATTTAATTACTATTTAGCTGTTAAATTTGGAAGAAGATTTCTAATTAAATATGGAAAATATTTTTTCATAAAAGAAGAAACGATTGTTAGAATGGAAGTTTTTTTCAAAAATCATGGGCATATTTCAACTTTTTCAGGAAGATTAATTCCTGTTGTTAGACAATATATTTCATTACCAGCAGGACTTGCTAGAATGAATCTCTTTGTATTTAGTTTATACACAAGTTTAGGTGCTGGGATTTGGGTTGTGATTTTGACTCTTTTAGGATATTTTTTAGGTGATAATGAATTATTAATTAAAGAATATTTGCATTATATAATTATAGTTCTCTTAATCTTATTATCTATTTTGATTTTTTGGTATTATAGAAAAACTAAAAAACTAAAAGGTTTATAAATAATGTATAAAAAAATACTAAATATATTTTTAATTGTTTTAGTATTTATTTATATTATATTTGAAGAACTTATTTGGGAAAAGTTCGCTAAACCTATAATCAATCTAATTTCAAGTTTACACCTTTTTACTAAATTTATTCCAAAAATTCTAGCTTTAAATTCATATATTGTTTTAATATTTTTTGTATCTATATTTGTTATAGTTGAAATAATTGGTATTTATGCTGGTGTTTTATTTATTTCTGGACATATAATTACTGCAACTTTTATTTATATACTTAAAATACCAGTTGCAGCTTTTATCTTTTGGTTTTTTAATATTGCAAAACCTAAACTGTTAGAATTTAGATGGTTTGAGTTTATTTATAATCATTTAATTTCAATAATTTTTAGAATTAAACACTCTTCAATTTACATTATGATTAAAGAAAACTTTTTTTCAGTAAGGAGCAGATTAAAGTATAAAGTAATTTATATTTATAAACTTTTAAAACTAAAAATAAAAAAATAGAACTTTATTTTTTATCTGCAACTTAGATTTTATAAACAACTTTTTATAAGTTTTATACCTTTTTCTATTTGTTCAAAACTAGAATGAGTGTAATTAAATCTAATCTCACCATTTGGAATTTTATCTATATAAAATTGATTTCCTGGAACATAAACAACTTTTTTCTCTATACATTTTTGCACTAATGCAAAAGAGTCAACTCCTTCTAGATTTCCATATAAAAACATTCCACCTTTTGGTTTTTCGTATTTAAATTCTGGTAAATATTTGTCTAATTGTTCACAAAAGAAGTTTGCTTTTTTCTCATAATCATCTCTAATTTCTTGAAGATGTTTTTCATATTTTTCTTCATCTTCTAAATATTCATTTAAAATATATTGTGAAATTCCACAAGAGTGTAAATCAATACTCTCTTTTATAATCATTAAAGATTTAATCAAATCTTCATCTGCTCTAATCCAACCAATTCGTAAGCTAGGAACCAAAGTTTTAGAAAAACTTCCCAAATGAAAAGATTTTTTAGGGATTTTTGAACTAATGCTAATATTTTTTTTATCAAAATATAACTCACTATATGGTGAATCTTCTATTAAAATCCCATTTTCTTCATTTACTATTTTTGCTATTTCTTCTCGTTTTTTATAGCTATAAGTTGTGGCACTTGGATTTTGAAAATCTGGGATTATATAAGTTAATTTTGTATTTTTAAAACTCTCTTTAAAATCTTTTATATTAATTCCATCATTTTCTAGTTTTATTCCGTGCATTTTCAAATGGTTTAATCTAAAAATATTCATAGCTCCCAAATAAGAGGGTTCTTCTATTGTAATATCTTTTGATTCATAAAACTTTGCAAGAATATACATAGCTTGTTGACTTCCAGTTGTAATTAAAATATTATTTTTATTTGTAGCAAATCCTTCTTTTGTATATCTTGAAGCTATTTTTTCTCTTAATTCTGGAATTCCATTACTAAGTCCATATTGAAATGCCTTTGGATTATCAAATATTTTCATTGTTACAGTTTTTAAATCTTCTCTTGGAAATAGTTTTTCACTTGGAAGTCCACCTGCAAATGATATTGTATTTTCATCTATTGATTCAAGAATCTCTCGAATAAATGATCTTTTCATAATTTTACCTTTGTTTTATTTGTATAAGAATACTCCAAATTTTATTTTTATGCTTTACTAAAAATGCTTTTAAAACTATCTATTTTTGCTAATTTTATTTACTAAAAATGCTATAATTTGATATGAAAAAGAATACTTATGAAAAAAGAGCCAAAATTGCAAATGATGTGATGAATTATATTTATAAATATATTGATACAAATATTAATATTGATGAATTAAGTATTGAACTAAATGTAAGTAAATTTCATCTACATAGAATTTTCAAAGATGAGTTTGGAAAAAATATTTATGAAAGTATAAAATCAATAAGACTTCAAAAAGCTTCAAATTTACTAATAACAAATAAATATTCTACTATTACAGATATTTCTAAAATGTGTGGATATAGTTCTCAGACTTCATTTTTAAGAGCATTTAAACAAAGATTTAATATGACTCCAAAAGATTGGAAAAATGGTGGATATAAAGAGTATTCAAACAAAATAGTAGAAAAAATTACAAATCAAAATGAGAATACTAATTTTTTTGATATAACACCAAGCATTGTAAAAATGCCGGAGATAAAAGGTTATTATATAAGACATCAAGGTTATGATAAAAGTATTAAAAAAACATGGCAAAAACTGCAAACTTGGATTTATACAAATGATATAAAAGAGTATAAACAAATGGCTTTACATCATGATAATCCTATTATTACACCACTAGAAGAATGTCAATATATCGCAATTGTGTCATTAGAAAATGATGAATTAAAAGATGTTACACTTCCTTGTTTAATTATTCCAAAGGGAATTTATGCCAAATTTTCATTAAGTGGAAAATATGGAGATGTAATCAAACTTATTCAATGGGTTTATCACTATTGGCTAATTGATAGTGGATATGAAACAACAACAAATCCGTCTTATACAATTTATCATAAAAATCACTTTTTAAGTGATGATGAAGAGTTTGAGTTGGATTATTATTTGCCAATTAAATATGTGTAGAGGGGAAAATGAGTAATACTAGTTTAGAAAAAATCGGATGTTTTAATACAATTCTTGACCCATATAATGGAATAACAATAGAATCAAAAGATTTACCAAATAGCAAAGAAGAGTTTGATTTAAATCTTGATTTTTTGATTGAAGAAATTCAATATAAAAGATTTTTAATTTGGATTTATATAGATATAAAAAAATCAGAGTTTATTTCAATTGCTACAAAAAAAGGATTCTTTTTTCATTCTTGTGCTGAAGAGTATGTTTTACTCGTAAAAAGATTAAAAGAAAATGCAATAATTCCAACAGCTTCAAATCATACTTTAGGTGTTGGTGCAGTTGTAATAAATGATAAAAATGAATTATTGGTAATAAAAGAAAGAATCTCAACTGCTGGATATAAGATTCCTGGAGGTCATATAGATGATGCTGAGATGATTACAACAGCTCTACAAAGAGAAGTTCTTGAAGAAACAGGGATTATTGTGGAGTTTGAGTCAATCATCTCTTTGGGACATTTTTATCCACACCAATTTCATAAATCAAATTTATATATTTTGTGTACGGCAACTCCTAAAAGTTTTGAAATAAATATACAAGATACTCAAGAAATAGTTGATGCAAAATGGATAGATGTAAATGAATATTTAAATGATGAAGAAGTATTGGATTATTCAAAAGCAATAGTAATTGCAGCTATTAAATCAAAGGGATTTAATAGAGCAAATCAAGAGACACTTTGTCATATCAAAAAAGATTTTGAACTATTTTTCCCAATAGAAAGTTAGAAGTTTGTATAATACTTTTTTTAAAAATAAAGGAACTAAATGAAAACTATAATATCTACACCAAAAGCACCAAGCGCAATTGGACCATATAATCAAGCAACAGCTTTTGATAAACTAATTTTTACATCGGGGCAAATCGCACTAAATCCTGCAACTATGGAAATAGTAACAGGTGGAGTTCAAGAGCAAACAAAACAAGTTATGGAAAATCTAAAAGCAGTTTTAGAAGAAGCGGGAAGTTCTTTTGAAAATGTTTTAAAAACTACTTGTTATTTATCAGATATGGATAATTTTGTAGCTTTCAATGAAATCTATGGACAATATTTCAAAGGTGAAACTGCACCTGCAAGAAGTACTGTTGCTGTTAAAACTTTACCTAAAAATGTTTTGGTTGAAGTTGATACAATAGCATTTAAAAACTAGAGTTTAACTCTAGTTTTTAAACTGTAAACATAAATTTTGCAATAATTACTATTAAAATACCTATAAATAAAACGAATTTATGAAAATGTTTCATAATAGGATGAGGTGTTTTTTTTAGAACTTTATTTGCTAAAGAATAAACAACACCAGAAGCAATAATTAGTGCTAAAAGAGCTTTTAAAATCAAAAGTAACTGTAAATTTGAATTAAAAACCCCAAGTTCAGAATTTATATATTTTGCAAACATATAACCACCACTTAATAAAAGAGTTAAAAGACTAAGAGGAAAAATCATTCTAGCTCTCGAAGAAATTGCACCTATTACTTTTTGATGTTCATCTTCATTTAAAACTTTTTTCATAGCAGGAAGCACGAATAGATCTGCAAATACAAAACCTATAAAAATTATTGCACACAATAAATGAACGATTTGAACTAATGTATATTCCATAATGAATTATCCTTTTAATTTATTGAGAATTGTAATCAATATGCTATTAGAATACCTTGATAGGAATCAATTTGTTTTTTTTGTAGATAGATTCGATTTTAGATATTTCTGAGAAAGGATGCTTTTTTCTTTTCTTTTTAGTAAAGAAAAGAAACAAAAGAAAAGCGTTCGCTAGTTCAAAATAGCTAAAAAATTTATAGAAATTCTAAAATTTGAAAACTCGACTCAGTCTTCAAACAGTTCAAATTTCTTTACGAATTTATATAAATTTTTCTTTACGCTATTTTGAAAATGCTCACATCTAGGATTCTAGAAATTTTTAATCTTCTAACATTCCACATAAATTTTATTTTCATACGAAGCTTTATCAAACTTCTTTATATTATTTAATATATCTATAATATCTTTTTTCCCAACATTATCATTATAATTTATCAAATTTACAAAATAAACTATTCTTGACCATGATTTAAAATGATGATTAGATAATTTTGAAGATATAATTAATAGATTATTTAAAGAATAATATTCTAGTTTACAGTGTTTTTTAATTGAATCTTTAAGTTCATTTGATAAAGAATTATTATTTATATATAGTATTAGTTTATCGAGTTCTTCTATGTTCTTTTTGTGTTCAATACCATAAAAATTACTAATTCTATACTCATTAGGTAAATCTTTAAAACCATGTTTTAAGAAAAAAATTAAATATTCTCTAAGTCTTTTCTCTAAATTAATTAATTTCTTTTTTTGTTTATTTTCTTCCCATTTATTTACTATGTAAATTATGATAATTAGTTCGATACAAATACCTGCAATTTCTGGAAGCATGTTATTTAATGATTTAGATATATACATACAATATAAACATAAAAAAAGAATAATAGTTATAAATACAAATGATATTATTTGTTTCATTTCAAACTCAACCCAACTCTCTGTTTCTCCAAATCAATACTAATAACCTTGATATTTTTCAACTGTTGATTTATACTTAATACATCCATTGGATGAGAGATTCTTTTTTCGCTTATTTGTGAGATATGGATTAATCCGTCATTTTTTAGACCAATATCCACAAAAGCTCCGAAGTCTGTGATGTTTCTTACAACTCCACTTACAATGAATCCTTCTTTTAAATCCGCTATTGATTTTATATCTTTTGAAAATTCCACTTCATTGAATTCACTTCTTACATCATATCCTGGTTTTAAAAGTTCGGCGATTATATCTTTTAGAAGTAAAATAGGGCAGTTTAGCTCTTTTGAAATAGTTTCAATATCACTATCTTTTATCTCTTCTATTTTATATTTCTTTTGTAATTTTTCAACCACATCATAATTTTCTGGATGGATTGCTGTATTATCTAGGATGCTTTTTCCATCTTTGATTCTTAAAAATCCTACACTTTGCTCATAGGCTTTTGCTCCTATTCCTTTTACTTTTAAAAGTTCTGCTTTTGTTTTGAAGTTTTTGATTTTTTCTTTATGTTCTATTATATTAAGGGCTAGTTTTTCTGAGATTCCTGAGATAAAAGATAGCAGTTTATATGAAGCAGAGTTTATATCAACTCCTACTTTATTTACTAAATCCACTGTTACATTTTCTAGTTTTTGACTTAATTCTTTTTGGTTTACATCGTGTTGATATTGTCCAATTCCTAGAGATTTTGGGTCTATTTTTACCAAAGCAGCCATTGGGTCACGAAGTCTTTGGGCTATTGAGATTGCACCTCTTATTGTTACATCTAGATTTGGATATTCCATCATTGCTATTTTTGAAGCGGAGTAAACACTTGCTCCTATTTCACTAACAACTGCGTATTTTATATCTAAATTATTTTCATTTATTAGTTTTACTATAAATGCTGCTGTTTCTTGTGAAGCTGTTCCATTTCCAATAGCAATTGAGTTGATTTTGTATTTTTTGATAAGCTCTAAAACTACTTTTGAAGAGTTTACAAAATCCTCTCTTGGTTTTGTGGGATAAATCACATTTGAAGCTAGATAGTTTCCATTTTCATCAATTACAGCTAATTTACATCCACTTACAAAGCCAGGATCCATTCCTAAAATCACTTGATTTACAAGTGGGGGAGTTAAAAGTAGCTCTTTTAGATTTTTTCCAAAAAGTGTGATTGCTTCACTTGAGGCTTTTTCTTTTAGTTCAGTTAGAGCTTCTCTTTTTAGACTTGGAAGTAAAAGTCTTTTTAATCCATCTTTATAGGCTTCAAAAACTAACTCTTTTGAGCTTGATGCACTTGAGGGGATTTTATATTTTTTTATATTTTCTAAAATATAGTTTTCATCAACTTCGATTTTTACTGTTAGCTCTTTTTCATTTACGGCTCTATTTATTGCTAGGAATCTATGTGATTTTATATATTTCACTTTTTCACTTACATTTGCAACACTTACATAAACACCATTTTCATTAAATGTTTTTGTTTTTTTAGTCTCTAAAATTCCATAGTTTAAAACTGTATTTCTAATCACTTCTTTAGTTCTAAAATCATCGGCATATCTTTGAGCGATAATATCACTAGCTCCAGATATTGCATCTTCTATAGTTGTAACTTCTTTATTTATAAACTGTTTTGCTTTTTGGTTTATCTCATCAAGTGAATATTTCATTGATTGAATAATATTTGCTAATGGCTCAAGTCCATTTTCAATAGCAGTTGATGTTCTTGATGATTTTTTATCTTTAAAAGGTGCATAAATATCTTCTAGCATTTGTAAAGTTGTAGCACTATTTATGTGAGTTTTGATTTTTTCATCTAAAAAGTTTCTCTCTTTTAAAATAGAGATAATCTCTTCTTTTCTAGTTAGAAGTTTTAGTGAATAATTATATATATCTTCAAAATCACGAAGTTGTTCATCTGTGGCATTTGAAGTTAAATCTTTTCTATATCTTGCGATAAAAGGAATCGTACAACCATCATCAAGTAGTTTTAAAATATTTTGAATAACACCTTTTGAAAATGATGTTTTTTCTTCTAGTAGATTTATTAGATTATTAGTCAAGAATCACCTCTTTAAAATCACTTCTTGTGTTGTTTGTAGGTTTATTTGAAGAAGCCCTTACCGTATAAACAAAAGAGATTTTTGCTTTATGCGAACTATTTTTATTTGCATGATGCAGAGTTTTACAATGAAATAAAACAACATCTCCCTTTTGTAGATTTGTATGAACTTTTGTTTTTATAAGTTCAATATTTTTTGGATGAGTATCTAAAAAATTATCAACATCATCAAACTGTTCTTTTTTAAAAGTGATTTTGTGAGATGATGGAATAAATTCTAATAAACCATTTTCTAAATACTCATCTCCTAAACTTAACCAGACAGAAACTAAATTATTATTTTCAAAATCCCAATATCTTCTATCTTGATGCCAAAAAGTTCTTGTACTTTCCTCGGGTAATTTTGTCATTATTGAGTTATGATGAGCCAAAGTTAAAACAGGAATATCATTTAAAATTTGTTTTAAAATAGGTCTGATTTTTTCATTTGTCATCCATTTTTGAAAAATTTCTTCTCTATCGTAAACTTGTCTTAGTCTTCGCACTGTTATTTTATCAATATCATTTTGCATATACTCTTGTTCTGTTTCAATTGGAGCTGTTTTATTCTCAAGATGAATTTTAGCTTTTTCTAAAATCTCATCACAAAGTTGTGGATCTGCGAAGTTTTTAAGGATTAGAAATCCATTTTCATGGAACTCTTTTAATTGATTTTCATCTAATTTCATGGCTTCTCTTAATATTAATTATTTTGCGTAATTATAGTAAAAAAAGCTTTTTTTTAATTGATGATTGCATTATGCCATTGAACTAGACTTATTCTTCTTCCTTGTTTTACTTTTAAAACTTCATGGGTAAAATATGGATTACTTAAAAATACTAACATTGTTCCAGCTTTTGGTTTTATTTTTATTTTGTTCCCATCTTTATCACACAGAAAATTAAATAAAAGCTCACCACCTGTAAAAGTTGTATCACTTATTTGTTCGTCATTTGATGTTGTAAATAAAACAGTTGAGATTTTTCTTTGTTTGGCAACAGCTGTAAATCCTATTAGTTCTTTATCTTTGTATAACATACTTGAGTCATCACTGTGCATAACATAAAAAGAGTCTTTTAAATATTCTAAAACTTGAACTTTTGTTGAAGTAGTAAGTGCTAGTTTAAAATAATCTTCAATTTTTGCTTGATGTTGTAAAAATCTATTTGTATAAATTTCTAAATATTTTTCACTTAATTTATAGATATTAGTTTTTCTAATTTCTTCATTTGTTTGAGATTTAATTAGTAAATCTTTTATTTTTACTTGAGCTTGTTCATAATCATCATCTTCTTTAACTTTTTTATTAATATCATCACACTCATTGCTACTTAAAAAATCTTCAATAATTAAATAAGGATAGTCGTAATAAGGATTTGGTAGTAATTTTGTTTTTACATCAATATCAAGTAAAAAATCTGAACAATAAATATTATTGCTAATTTGTGTCATATATCACCTTTCATAAACAAAATGTTTATGAAAGCTGCTTAGTAAGTTTAAATAAATCACCAAGTACCCAAATATCTACAATTTTGCCATCTTTAAATTTAAAAAATGATGCCCCACTATAGACAATTTTATTGTTACTTGCTTCATAATCAAATAATTTTCCAGTATGTCTACCATTGTATAATGCTCTAACAGCAATATTGTCTTCTTCACAAACCATAGTTAAAATACTATGAAATAAATTCGGAATTCCTGTTAAAATGGTGTCCATATACTCTTTGAATTTTTCTTTTCCTACAACTGAAATATCTAATGAACCATGAAAAGTTATATTGTCATCAAATAAAATGTCAATATAATCTTTGTTTTGTTTATTCCATAATTCATTGTAATATAATTTTACTAACTCTTTATTAGTCAATTTCTTCATTATTTCCCTTATTGCTTGAACTATAATCATCATCAAAATCATAGTTATCATATTCATCATAATCAACTGTAAATAGTTTAGCATAACCTAATTTTTGAAGTTCTTTATCAATATTTTCTTCTGTTAATCTATTTTTTACTCTATCCATGATTAATTCAATGTGCTCTTCACTAACATTGTTTGCTCTTAATTCATAAATAATCGCTAAATCCATAATTTTAATTCCTCTAATTAATATATATTTATTTTGATTCTAAATTACTTTATATTAGGCTTTTTATCAATATATAAACTGCTTAATATATATAAAATTGATTTAACAGCTTTTATTGAAGCTGTTTCTTCGACTGTATGATAACCCGTTGTTGGTATTTGCAAAGTTGCTCCTTGGATAGAACCTTTTGATTCCATTACAATTCTTCCAAGTTCTGTACTTCCAAGAGTAAGTAAAGGCAGATTTTTTTCTTTTCTTACTTTATTTTTTTCTTGAATAAAAGTATCTTTGCATGAAAAATTAATTTGATTTTTATGACAAAAGTTTTTTAATTGTTTTAAAATCGGAGATTTAAATCTAGCATTTGCATCTCTATTTCTTAAAACTACTTGTTGAATATCTGCTTCAACTCTTGTATCATAAGGACTAGTATCTAAAACTAACAATTCATTTGTAGTTACTTTATTTTTTCTAAACCACTCATAAACATATCTCCAAGATTTTCCAGCTTCTTCTTGTGCTGTAAAAAATGCTGTTCCTTGAAATCCATTTTGATATAAATAAATAATCATAGCTGCACTAATAACATTGTCAAGTTGAGCTGAAATTAAATCATCTTCTATATTGAGCTTATCACTAAATGCAATTGGTGTTCCTGGCTGTAAGTGAGATAAACCTTCAATATTAAAAACCAAGTTATTAACCTCTTCACACATAAAAGCATCAGAAATTTTGCCAATTCCTAAATAGCCTCCACTCCAAGGTTCATAAGCTTGAACTTGTTGATTAATATATCTTTTTGCAATTAATTGATAAGTTTGTTCAGATAAAGAGTTTCCTCTTAAATCAGAACGGTTTTTTGCAAGAAAGGCAGCAAATTGAAATTCATTTGGACCTGTACAAATAACACCATGTCTATCAATATGCGCACTTAACATCCCTTTTGTAGGATTTTTACCTTGTGCTACTAATAGTCCATCGTAATATTGTGTGTTTATACCAATTTCTTCTAATTCTCTTTTTAAATACAATAAAAATGAATGTTCTGCACCAGTTACAGATGGAACTCTTATTAATTGTTTTAAAAGATCCAGAAAATGTACAAAGTTTATATTTGGTTCATTTGAAGATGAATCATTCAATTTATTCTCCCGAAAATTTTAGATAGAATAAGACTGTAGGAAG
>JAIELU010000131.1 GCA_019752775.1 Campylobacterales bacterium
TGTTTCATTCATCATGTTAAGCATTTTCACAAAGGGTGAGTGTATTTATTTCTTCATCATTTAGTTCCGCACCTAGATTTTTTCTAAAATCTTTTACATAAACTGAACATTTATCCAAAATATTTTCACCTTCTGGTGTTATTTCAATTAGATTTGTTCTTTTATCTTTTTGAGTTTTTTTAATAAAACCTTTAGTTTCTAAAGCATTTAAAGTTCTACAAATAGTAGTTTTATCTTTTCCTAAAATAGTTGCAATTTTTGTTTGAGTTACATCTGATTCATATTTTATAATCTCTAAAACAGCCCTTTGTTCAGGTGCAATATTAAAAGGTTGAAGCATTTGAGTATATTTATTATTTATTTTATTTGCTGTTTGGTTGATTTTAAAACCAATTGATCTTTCTAATTCATAAGACATATTAATCCTTTTAATTGTATATGCAATAGTTGCATATACAACCTTTTAAAAGGATTAAAAATATTAGTTGTTTACAATTTCTAAAATATCCAAAGGATGTTTTACTATAAAATCAGCTCCATTTGTTAAGAGTTCTTCTTCATCTCTAAATCCCCATAAAACACCAATTGCTTTCATATTTGCGCTTTTTGCTGTTTGCATATCAACCATTGTATCACCTACAAAAAATATTTCTTCGCAAGGAATATTAAATGCTTTTGCAATGTTTATTGCGCCAATTGGATCAGGTTTTCTTGGAACTTCTTGTTTTTGTCCATGAACTTCTTTGAAATTGTAATCTTTAAATAAATAATCAACATAAGCAATTGTAAAATCATGAGGTTTATTTGATAATACTGCTAAATTATAATCAAGCTTTTTAAGTTCATCCAATAATTCATAAATTCCTTCATAAGGTTTTGTTTTAGCATGAAGTTGTTGGTCATACTCTTTTTTAAATCTTTTTAAAACTTCATTTTTTATCTCTTGTGAAGAATCTTTTAAAGCATTATTGACTAAAACATCAACACCACTTCCAACAAAATATTTATAATCATTTATTTTGTGTATAGGAAGATTTAATTCCCCCAAAACTTTATTCATACAAACAGCTATATCTTCTAAAGAATCTATTAGCGTACCATCTAAATCAAATATTATTGTTTTTTTACCAGCCACCACTTGCGCCTCCTCCTCCAAAATTTCCTCCACGACCTGAAAACCCTTTATTTATTGAATTAACACCTTTCATAATATCTCCTACTGTATCTAAAACCTCTTCAAGATTTTTAGAGTTTACACCTTTATTTGAATATTCGTTTATTAAAAGGTTGTTAAAACTTTTTATACTTATATAACTAATTAAGAAAACAACTACAAAAATAGCAACTGAAACTATTAAATAATATTCAGTAAAGCCTTTTGAAATTAAAAAAGACAAAAATCCTAAAAAAGATGAATTCATTATTGATCTTGAAGTTTTATAAAAAAACAGATTTTTTGTTTTTCTTGAAATAGAATTTGCAAACATTGACAAAAACATTAAAGCAAAAAAGATTAATGGAATCAAAAAAGCAAACTTACTAGTATTTGAAAAATCACCTATATCTACTTTTGGACTATATTCACCTTGAATAGATAAAATAATTTCATTAACAGCTTTTAAAACTCCCAATTCATACTGTTTTGCTTTGAAATTTGGCATTATTGTATAATTTATAATTTCATGGGAAATTTTATCTGTTAACGCGCCTTCTAATCCATAACCAACTTCAATACGAATTTTCTTTTCTGCCATTGAAATTACAAGTAAAACACCATTGTTTTTTTCTTTTTCTCCAATTCCCCAATATCGACCAAGTTGATATGAATAATCTTCTATTTCATAACCATGAAGTGAATCTAAAATAACAACTACGATTTGATTTGTTTTTCTTTTTTCATGGTCTTTTAAAATAGAATTTAAATCATTTTTTATCGCAGGTGATAATAAATTTACTTGGTCAATTACTCTTCCTTCTAATTTTGGAAAATATTGAGTAATATCAGCATTTAAAAAAGAGAAGATAAAAAATAGAATTAATATAATTTTTTTCATGTTAACTCGATTACATTATTTGGAAGTTCATTTGTATCATCTTGCTTAATTGGAAATTTCTCAATTAAGATAGAACTACAAGCTACGATAGCTTTTAGATAACCATTTAAGAGTTGATTCTCTTTTATATCAGTTATAAATTCATCTACAATACTTTGCCAATGGCTATTTGGAATAAGTTTAGATATTTCCTCATCAACAACTATCTCAACAAATTTTTCATCAAAACTTACAAAAAACATTAGTACTTGTTTTGATTTTGTTTTATGTAATTGTAAATTAAAAAATTGATTATGTGCATTTCTTGAAGCTACTTGATATTTATAATTTTTAGGAAGTATTTTTAAAAAAAAACTTTTAAATCTTTCTGAAAAAACATAAATACCAATAAATACTAATAGTTGTATTTGAATTAATTCAAATGCAGTTTTAAAACTAACAAGTAATAATAAAAATGAAATAAAAAATAGACTAAAAACTGCAAACATTGAAGAGGCTAATTTATAATTTCCGCTTCTTTTTGTAACAACTGCCACAAGTTCTGTAGAACTTAATTTTTCAAGATTTTCTATCTCTTTTGAAATAAGTTTTTTTTCTTTATTGCTTAAAATCATTAGAATTTAACTTTTGGAGCATCTTGCTCTGTTTGACTCGCACTAAAAATCTCTTTGATTTTAGCTTCAGGATGAACAATTGCCGCCACAAGTTTTCCAGGCATTGTTCTTAGCTCCAAGTTATAAAGCTTTACCGCTTCTATAAAATCTTTTCGTGCAACTGTAATTCTATTTTCTGTTCCCTCAAGTTGAGATTGAAGTGCCATAAAATTTTGATTTGCTTTTAACTCAGGATATTTTTCAACAACAACCATAAGTTTTGATAAAGCGCTTGAAAGACCTGTTTGAGCATTTGAGAATTGTTGCATTGCTTCTTTATCATTTAAACTATCTGCATTTATATTCATTTGAGAAACTTTACTTCTTGCTTCTGTAACTTCTGTGAAAGTGCTTTTTTCATGTTGCGCATAAGCTTTTACAGTTTCAACTAAATTTGGTATTAAATCAGCTCTTCTTTTATATTGATTTTGAACTTGTGACCATTTTTCATTTACATTTTCATCAAGTTTTGGAACATTATTGTAATTTGAAATTATTAAATAAATCAAAGGAACGATAATCGCAAGAATAATTAAGATAAGAATTTTTTTCATATTTGACCTTTTAGGAAATTTACAGATAGTATAAAAAATATCATTAATTTGATATAAAGTATTACATAATAAGATTATTATATTAAGCAGTAATAAACTATAATCACTTTTGTGTAAAAATATACACAAATTTTTATTTTTTTGATAATCGATAGAATATAAACAATTTTTTAATAGATGTTGAATATGATTATCAATAATTTTCTCAAAACAACAAAATGGAGTATATAAAATGAATGCATCAGAATTATTTGTAAAAGCATTAGAAAACGAAGGTGTTGAATATATTTTTGGAATTCCAGGTGAAGAAAATCTTGATTTTCTTGATGCACTTAGAACTTCACATATTAAACTAATTTTAACAAGACATGAGCAAGGTGCTGGATTTATGGCAGCTACTTATGGAAGATTAACAGGAAAAGTTGGAGTTTGTTTATCAACTCTTGGACCTGGAGCTACAAACTTTGCAACAAGTGCAGCTTATGCGCAACTTGGTGGAATGCCAATGATGATGATTACGGGACAAAAACCAATCAAAAAATCAAAACAAGGTAGATTTCAAATTATCGATATCGTTGGTATGATGAAACCTATGACAAAATATGCAAAACAAGTTGTTAATGGAAATAATATTCCATCAATGGTAAGAGAAGCATTTAAAATAGCTACAACTGAAAGACCAGGTGCTGTTCATATTGAATTACCTGAGGATATTGCGGCTGAAGAAGTTGAATTTAATATTTACCCAGTAAAAGAGTTCAAATATCCAAAAGCTGGAAAAGATACAATTGCAGATGCAGTTAAAATGATTGAAAATGCAAAAAGACCTCTTTTATTAGTTGGTGCGGGTGCAAATAGAACAAGAATAGGAACTGCATTAACAGATTTCGTAAATGAAACTGGAATTCCATTTTTCTCAACTCAAATGGGAAAAGGTGTAATTGATGAAAATCATAAACTTTGTTTATCAACTGCTGCATTATCTAAAGATGACTTTATTCACTGCGCAATTGAAAGAGCTGACTTAATCATCAATGTTGGACATGATGTTATTGAAAAACCACCATTTTTTATGGAAAATACACCAGATGCTACAAAAGTTATTCATGTTAACTTTTCACCATCAGATGTAGATGATACATATTTCCCACAACTTGATGTTATTGGTGATATTGCTTCAAATATTACAAGTTTAACAACAGCTATTTCTCCTCAAGAACATTGGGATTTCGACTATTATATTAGAATGGTTGATGAAATTAAAACACATTTAAATAAATATTTTGGAGATACAAGATTTCCAATCTTACCTCAAAGAGCTGTAAGAACTATTAGGCAAACATTAGCTGCTGAAGATATTGTAACACTTGATAATGGTGTTTATAAAATCTGGTTTGCAAGAAACTATAGATGTGCTCAACCAAATACATTATTACTTGATAATGCATTAGCAACTATGGGTGCTGGACTTCCTTCTGGAATGGCTGCAAAAATGGTAAATCCTGATAAAAAAGTTGTTGCTGTTTGTGGTGATGGTGGATTTATGATGAACTCTCAAGAGATGGAAACAGCTGTTAGATTAGGTATTGATATAACAGTAATTATTTTAAATGATAATGCTTATGGAATGATTAAGTGGAAACAAACAGGAATGGGATTTGAAACATTTGGTTTAGATTTAGGAAATCCTGATTTTGTTAAATATGCAGAAGCTTATGGTGCTCATGGTTATAGACCAACATCTTGTGAAGATTTTGCAGAAACATTAGAAAAATGTGTAAACAGTAAAGGTGTACATTTAATTGATTTAGCAGTAGATTACTCTTTAAATCATGCGATTTTAAATGATTTATTAGCTAAAAAACAATGTTTAATATAAAAGACTGAAAGGCAAAATATGAGTACAATAGAAGTAACATCACCATTTGACGGCAAAGTTGTTGGAACAGTAAAATTTAGTACATTTGAAGAAGTTGAAGCATCTATTGATTTAGCTAGTAAAACTTTTTTAGATACAGCTAACTGGTTACCAAGATACAGAAGAGTTGAGATTTTAGAAAATGTAATGAAAATTATGTCTTCTCAAGTTGAAGAGCTTACAATCCTCTGCGCAAGTGAAGGTGGAAAGCCTTATATTGACTCAAAAGTTGAAATTTTAAGAGCGATTAATGGTATTAAAATTGCTATTGAACACCTGAGTGTTTATGAAGGTAAAGAAATAGCAATGGGACATACAAGTACAAGTGCAAATAGAATGGCTTATACTTTTAAAGAACCAATTGGTGTGGTTGCTGCAATTTCTGCATTTAACCATCCATTTAACTTAGCAGTTCATCAAGTTATTCCAGCACTTGCAGTTGGTTGCCCTGTAATCATTAGACCAGCTACTCAAACTCCTATGAGTGCGATTAGATTAGTTGAAATACTTGAAGAAGCTGGACTTCCAAAAGGTTGGGCGCAAGCAGTTGTTTGTGACAGAAAAGGTGGAGAATTATTAGCTACATCTCCAAAAACTAACTTCTTAACATTTATCGGTTCTGGACCTGTTGGTTGGTACTTAAATTCAAAAGTAAGTCCAGGAACAAGAGTTGCGCTTGAGCATGGTGGAGTGGCACCTGTTATTGTTGAAGCTGATGCTGATATTCATGATATGATTCCAGCACTTGCAAAAGGTGGTTTTTACCATGCTGGGCAAGTTTGTGTTTCTGTTCAAAGAATTTATGTTCAAGAATCAATTTTTGATGAAGTTGCAAATAAATTAGCAACTGTTGCATCAAAATTAATTGTTGGTGACCAATTAGACCCAAAAACAGAAGTTGGACCACTTATTAATCATGATGAAGTAAACAGAGTTGAAGAATGGGTAAATGATGCTGTTGCTAAAGGTGCTAAAATTTTAACAGGTGGAAAAAGAATAGGAAATTCTTGTTTTGAACCAACTGTTATATTAAATCCAAGTGAAGATGCAATTGTTTCTCAAAAAGAAGTATTTGGACCAGTTGTTTGTATTTATTCATACAAAACTTTTGATGAAGCACTTGCTCGTGCAAACTCATTGGAAGTATCTTTTCAAGCAGCAGTATTTACAAAAAATATTGATACAGCTCTAAAAGCAGTAAAAAGATTAAATGCAACTGCTGTTATGGTAAATGATCACACTGCATTTAGAGTAGATTGGATGCCATTTGGTGGAGCTAGAGTTTCTGGACTTGGAATGGGTGGAATTCCTCATTCTATGGAAGAAATGTCAAATGAAAAAATGATGGTGATTAAATCACCTGTTTTATAAAAAATAGCAAAGTTTGTAAAAGCTAAGGTTTTTTAACCTTAGCTTTTTTTATTTCAAAAAATAATAGGATAATTATGACTTGGGAAGAAATCATTGAAAATGAAAAACAAAAACCTTATTATCAAAGTTTAAAAAAAGAAATTGATAAAAGATATGAAACAAGTATAGTTTTTCCTGAAAAACAAAATATATTTAAAGCTTTTTCTTTATCAAAAATTGAAGATTTAAAAGTTGTAATTCTTGGACAAGACCCATATCATGGTTTTGGACAAGCGCAAGGATTGTCATTTTCAACTCCAAAAGAGATAAAAAATCCACCATCAATGATGAATATTTTAAAAGAAATTAAAGATGATTTACAAAGAGATTCTATTTGTACTAATGGAGATTTAACTCCTTGGGCAAAAGATGGAGTATTACTTTTAAATACAATTTTGACGGTTGAAGAATCACTTCCAAAATCTCATCATAAATTAGGTTGGGAAATTTTTACAGATAATATTATTAAACATATAAGTGAAACTTGTGAAAATGTAGTTTTTTTACTTTGGGGAAGCCCTGCTATTTCAAAGTCAAAATTAATTGATATGAAAAAGCATCATATTTTAAATGCACCACATCCAAGTCCACTTTCATCTTATCGTGGCTTTTTTGGATGTAAGCATTTTTCAAAAACTAATGAAATATTAAAAAGTTTAGGAAAAAAAGAGATAAATTGGTAAAATGTTATGAAAAAATATTTGAAAGTCTAGTTTTCATTTTCGAAAGAGATAATTTCATTGCTGAATAAATCATCATTTTAGCCATATTTTTCCACTGAGGTTTTTCATAACATGGATTTGGACATTTTCTACATCTAGGTTTTATTTCATGTGGACATTGCTGAAGTCTTGAAAATGAGTAGTTTATAGATTCTGTACACTCTTTGCATAAAGTCAATTCAATATTAAAAGGATTTGATTTATATTCAAGAGTAATATTTTTTGTTTCTTGGTTTCCATGTTTATTGTGACAATAAGTTTCAAAAAATTTTTTTAAAGTATTTATTTCTATTTCAAATTTTTCGTTAGTCATGATAATAATTATCCTATTTAACTTGATTTTTAATATTTTTACATAAAATACAAAAATAGACCTTGACAACAATCAATAAAAGGCAAATTGTGGAAAAAACAGGATTAGAAGATTTTTATTTTTTTAGTTTCCTAAAAGAAGAAGAGCTTATTAGATTAAAAGAGATTAGTGTAAAAAAATATTTCAATAAAGATGAAATTCTTTTTTATAAAGGTGATGAAGCTAAATATTTGCATTTATTAATAAAAGGTATAGCAAAACTTTATACATACGACCACAAAGATAATGAAGTAATAATTCACAATCTAATGGCACCGTCGTTAATTGCAGAGATTGTAAACTATGAAGAGATGAGATTTCCAGCAAATTGTTCATTTGAAACGAAAGCTGAAGTATTATTGATAGATTATGAAAAGTTTAAAAAAGAGTTTTTATTAAAACCTGAAATTTCAATATTTTTTATAAAATCATTAACAAAAAAAATAAAAGCATTGGAAAGTTTCATAAACTATAACATAAGTTCAAATAGCTTAGAAAAAATAGCAAAATTTTTATTTGATAATGAATCAATCTTAATAAATTTAAAACAAGTAAAAATCGCACAAATACTAAATATAACTCCCGAAACATTTTCAAGAAAACTAGCAAAACTAAAAAAAGAAAAAATTATACAAAATGAAAAAGGTTATATAAAAATTCTAGATCATTTGAAATTAAAGAGTTTAATTAACAATTAGAAGAAAATTAAAATACTTTTTTACTATTATTACATTATATATAAATAATCAAATAATTAATATAAACTTTATATAATCTTATGTACCATTCTCTAATACTTAAATAAGGGGATGAATGAAAAATGTGTTTTTAGGATATATAACAATGGCAGGTATGTTATTATAGATGAGTGGTTGTTCAATTCTAACACAAGGATATGTAGACTCTAAACCTCAAATTGAAAAATTAGAAGTTCAAAAGAGCACTAAAAAAGATCTTATAGATTTATTAGGAGAACCTGCAATTCTTTCGTTAAACCTTAATGGTTCAAATAGTTCATCAATATATAAATACTATTATAAAACGTCTACATCTAATGTTGATACAACACTTTTAATAAAAGGTAACTATATAGATGGTTGTAAGAATTGTGGTGAAATTACTGTATTTATGAATGAACCATTTTCAAAAGAGAAATCAATTTTAGTTGGATTATCTGTAAAAGATGATGAACTAATTAAACAATATGTTCAAGCCTTTAACTTTATACAAAATAAAAATTTTAAAGAAGCCTCAGAAATATTTAAAAACTTATCATCAAAACACTTTATCCCTTCACCGCACACTTTAGCACTAATGTATTTAAAAGGTGATGGTGTAAATGTTGATTATGCAGAAGGTATCTCTCAAAACATTAATAAAGCAAAAGAACTTTATATAAAAGCGGCAAAGAATAATTATCCTTTAGCTATTCAAGAGCTAATAAAAATATACCAAGCCGAGGGAAATAGTAAAGAAGTTAATAAATTGTCAGAACAATTAAAAAACTTAAAATAAAGAAGAAAAAATGAAAAAAATACAAACAATAATAATTGTTAGTTTGGTGATACTTTTACAAGGTTGTGTAAATGGATTAGAGCAAAATACTATGATAACAGTTAATAAAAATATAATTGAAGAAAATCAACCTTATGAATATATTTTAGTAAAAGAAACAGATAAAGCGAGATTCTATTCAAATATAAAACTAAGAGGAGAATCAGGAATAAGTATTACTAGAAATTCAAAAGTAGTTGAGACTGATGTTATGAAAGGTATTTCCCAAAATTGTGGTTATACTTTATCTGATTTATTAGAAACAAGAATTATACCTAGTGAAATTCTTACTTTTAAAGAGGTTTGGGTATTTAAAGATGAGAAGTCAGAAATGAAAGATAAAACTACGGCATTAGGTATTACAATGAAACAATTACCAAATAATGGTGGAGTTGATATTTTTATAGGGGGAGATTGTCCTACAAAAATTAAGTCTATAGTGTTTGGAAAATAGTTTTATAAAATTAAAAGGAAAGAAAATGAAAAATATAAAAAGAAGTTTGAGTTATATAGTTGTTGCTTTATTAGTAACATTTTTTGTTGGATGTGGCTCTATGTATAACTATAAAGTTGAACCAACACCAATGAAAAAAGGGGAAGCTAAATATGTAATAGAAGATTTTAAATTGACATTATCTCATGGACATGGAAGAAATTTAGAAAATAAAACATTCAAAAATGAAAATGAATTAAAAGATTCTTTTGTTCAATTTATTAATCAAAAATTAAAAGAAAAAAATCTGTTAGGAAGTGCTGAAAATAGATATAAAGTAAGAGTA
Organism: Campylobacterales bacterium; assembly: GCA_019752775.1. Taxonomy (GTDB): domain Bacteria; phylum Campylobacterota; class Campylobacteria; order Campylobacterales; family Arcobacteraceae; genus Aliarcobacter. The sequence continues at coordinate 9,997 of JAIELU010000131.1, forward strand.
GCATTAAATTATGAAAGAAGATACAATTATGGTGGAAATGCTTTAAATAAACCTTATTTTGATTATGATATTGATATTTTAGATAATAATGAAAAATTATTAGTATCTTATAGTGTGCCTATATCAACAACAAAATATAGTTATGCAAAAGATATTGCAGTAAATTTAGAAATTGCAGCATTTAACTGGGATGCAGAAGATGAACCTACTGATATTGAAATGATTGCTTCTACAATAGTAAGAGAATTATCAGAAATTGGAAAATAGATTATTATCTTCCAATTTCTTTATTATCCATATAAAAAATATCTATGTAAATACAGATAAAATATATTACATTTTTAGAAGTAAATGATAAAAATTAAGAGCATCATCTGTAAGATACCAATCTGAAAATTCTTTAAGTGTAAATGCAAACATTAGGACAATGAAATATAATAGTAAAAGATGTAAAAAACTTTGATGAATTAGAAAGATTAAATAGAAATAAACAAACAAGTAAAAAAAGAACATTAAGTAAAAGTACTACATGAAATAAGACCTATAAGGACAATAGATGAAAATAATAAAAGTAATTTTAATTATATTGATAATTATATTGATAATTATATTATTTCAGGGATGTATGAATAATTCAAATTATTTAAATCTAGAACAATTACAAGAAAAAGCTATACAAGATGATGAACAAGCACAATATAAATTAGCTATATATTATGAGAATAAGAAGAATTTTTCAGAAGCACTTATATGGTATGAAAAATCTGCTTCAAAAGAATACTCCCTTGCAGAAAATGAATTAGGAAATATATATTTACAAGGGAATCTAGGTTTAAATAAAGATTTTGATAAAGCATTTGTGTATTATGAAAAAGCTTCTAATAATGGCTATTATGATGCTATAAATAACTTAGGATATATGTATGATTTAGGATTGGGTATTAAACAAAATCGTGTAAAAGCAATTGAACTTTATGAACTTGCAGCTTTAAAAGGTTCTATTCGTGCTATGTATAATCTTGGAATTTCATATAAAGAAGGTCAAGGAGTCGAAAAAAATATAATTCTATCTTATAAATGGTTAGATTTAGCAAGATATTACACAACAAATTCAAAAGATATGAATTTGAAGTGGTCTATTAGAAAAATATTTGATGAACTAGACTCTACCATGAATTCCTCACAAAAAGAAGAAGCAAAAGCATTAGCTGAAAAATGGTACAAATCAAATATAAATTAAAAGGTAAAATTATTCAGGTATAAATCTAATACTAAATAAAAATCTATTGTCAAACTTAATTGCAAATATAAATTTAGACCTAAATAATAATGAAAATATAAAATCAAATGATTATATAAACCTAAATGCAAGAACTATTACAAATAACTCTGGAGTAATCTTATCTAATGGAAAAGCCTCACTAACTTCAACTGATGACTTTGTAAATAAGAATGGTGGAATAATAAAAGGTTCTGATGTACAAATAGCAAGTATAAATGGAAATATAATAAATGAAACTTTCTCAAAACAAAATACTATAAATAACGGTGCAAATAATTTCACATATACTCAAATAGGAAATCAAAGCCAAATAGAAGCGACAAATGGACAATCTTTTACTTATTGGAATATTTTAAATAATACATATATTATGGAATGGTAAGCTAAATTCATACTCAGAATAAAAAGATATTTCTATAATATAAATATCTTTTATAATTATTTTGTTATAATTATTCAAAACATATTAATAGGAAGAAAAATGAAAAGATTAGTTGTATTATTGATGTTATGTTGTTCTTTTTTGTTTGCAGAAATTAATTTACAAACAGCATCAAAAGAAGAATTAATGAGTGTTAAAGGTATTGGTGAAAAAAAAGCTGAGCAAATCATTGAATACCGAAAAACAAATACAATCACAAAAGCTGATGATTTAAAAAATATAAAAGGGTTTGGAGATAGTATTGTTGGAAATGTAAAAGATGCAAATTTAGTATCAAAAGAAAAAGTGAATAAAAAAGTAGAAGATAAAAAAGAAGAGACAAAAAAAGAATTAAATGGTGCAGTAGATAAAAAAATAGAAAAAGCTACAAGTTTAGTACCTAAATTTTAGTCTAAAATGGGAATTTTCCCATTTTAGATTTTTACTTCATTTATGATAGAATCCTTAAAAATTAAATAAGGTTCTATTTGAAATTCTCACCAAATGATATTTGTCCTTGTGGCTCTTTTAAAAAATATAAAAAGTGTTGCAAACCTTTTCATGATAAAATTACTTTCCCAAAAGCTGCACTTGAATTGATGAAATCAAGATTTTCTGCATTTGCTGTTTTAAATACTGATTATATAATTTTTACAACTCATGAGAATAATTCTGATTACACAAGTAATTTAAAATCATGGAATCAAGAGATAATGAATTTTTCTAAAAATACAAAATTTGAAAAATTAGAAATTTTAGATTTTATTGATGGTGAAGTTGAAAGCTTTGTAACATTTAGAGCTACTTTATTTCAAGATAATACTGATATTTCATTTATTGAAAAAAGTAGATTTTTAAAAGTAGAAGAAAAATGGTTATATGTTGATGAACAATTTATAGATGAAGGAAAAAAATGAAAATACTATTTTCTCCAAGTGAAACAAAAATAGCTGCTGGAAATGAGATTTCTTTTGATGAAAATAGTTTTATTTTTCCAGAACTTTTTGAAAAAAGAATGGAAATTGTAAAACAATATAATGATTTCATTTTAAATGCCTCAAAAGAAGAGTTAATAAAACTTTTTGGAACAAAAAAAGAAGATGTAATAGAACAATATTCAAAAGATTTATTTAAAACACCTACAATGAAAGTAATTCAAAGATATGACGGAGTTGCTTTTGATTATTTAGAATATTCAAAATTAAAATCAAATGAAAAAGCTTATCTTGATGAAAATGTTTTGATTTTTTCAAATTTATTTGGAGTTTTAAAAGCGGGAGATATAGGGCTTCCTGATTATAAACTAAAACAAAATGAAACATTTAATAATCTAAAAATTGAAAAATTTTATAATGATAATTTTTCAAAAGCTTTGGATGAATATTTAAAAGATGAAGATATTATTGATTTGAGAGCTGGATTTTATGAAAAGTTTTACAAAATAGAAAAACCATACACAACAATGAAATTTATAAAAGATGGAAAAGTTGTAAGTCATTGGGCAAAAGCTTATAGGGGAATTATTTTAAAACTTATGGCTAAAAATAGTGTTAAAACAATAGATGAATTAATGAATATGGAAGTAGAAAATCTGAGAATCGAAGAGATAAAAGAAGTAAAAATTAAAACAGAAATTGTATATTCAATTATTTAAAGGTTAAAGATGATAAAAAAACCAGTAATAGCTTTTTTGCTCGACAAAAAAGGTGGAGCGATTGAGCTAAGTTATAATGAATTAAATAATGTAGATAAAAATGGGAAAATACTATGGGTGCATTTTGATTATTCAAGCCCTGAAGCAGTTGATTGGATCACAAATAAAAGTGAAATTGATTCTATTGCAATAGATGCACTTCTAACAGAAGAAACAAGACCAAGAACTACAATTTTAAATGATTCAATACTAATTGCACTAAGAGGTGTAAATTTAAATCCAAATTCAAAGCCTGAAGATATGGTTTCTATTAGATTATATATTTCTACACATTTAATAATTAGCACAAGAAAAAGAGATATTTTATCTGTTGCAGAAATAATTGAAATACTAAAAAAAGGTATTGGACCAAAAAGCTCTTCAGAGTTTTTAACGGAATTGATTTATAGAGTAACTGATAGAATGGAAGATGTTATAAATCAAATAGAAGATAGAACAAATGCTTTAGAAGAGAATTTGATTGATTCAACAGATTTAAAATTTAGAAATGAGATATTATCAGTTAGAAGAGAAATCATTATACTAAGAAGATATTTATTTCCTCAAAAAGAGGCATTAAATAAGCTATATAACGACAAAATTACTTGGATAAATGAATATGAAAGAATAGAAATAAGAGAGACAAATGATCAACTTATGAGGCATATTGAAGAGCTTGATACAATAAGAGATAAAATTTCACTAATTCAAGAAGAATTAGCGAATTCATTAAGTGATCAAGTGAATAAAAAGATGTATATTTTATCTATTATTTCAGCAATATTTTTGCCATTAACATTTTTGACGGGACTTCTTGGAATAAATATAGGTGGAATTCCTGGCGCTCAAAATGATAATGCTTTTTATATCTTTTCAATAATTTTAGTTATGGTAACTAGTGTGCAATTTTATATTTTTAAAAAGAAAAAATGGCTTTAGTGATTTTTATTATATTTTATTGATGAGTATAAAGATAATAAAATAAAAGAAATCCCAATAAGTCCTGTCAAAACTTCAGGAATCTGAATCTTTGTGCTTAAAAGCATAATAAAAGCTAATATTCCAATTGCATAATGAGCACCATGTTCTAAAAAAACATAAGTATCTAAAGTTCCTTTTTCTACTAAATATATGGTTAGTGACCGAACAAACATAGCTCCCGTTCCAAGACCAATCATAATTATAATAATATCTCTAGTAATTGCAAAAGAGCCAATAACTCCATCAAATGAAAAAGAAGCATCTAAAACTTCTAAATATAAAAATCCTATAACACTTCCTTTTTTTATAAGATTTTGAAGATTATTACTTCCTTTTTCTAATATTAAACAAATAAAATGAATAGCTAAATAAATACTAATTCCCCAAATTCCAGCAATAAAAAAATCATATTTTTTTGAATCTTCAATAAAATAAAGAAAAAAGATTAATAAAATAAATGTTATAAAATATGGAATAATTTTGTTTTTCCCAAAACTTGATAATTTCTGTTCAAATTTTTCAGCCCAGAAAATCTTTCTTTTATTATCAAATAAAAAATTTAAAAATACCAAAAATAAAAACATACTTCCAAAAGAACAGACTTCAGCATGATGTGAAATTAACTCTTTAGCATAAGTTTCTGGTTCATTTAAGGCCAAATTAAATACTTCAATTAAACTAATACTTGTTGTGATAGAAACAATCAAAAGAGGGAAAAGTAGTCTCATTCCAAAAACTGCAATAAAAATCCCAACAGTTAAAAATGCTTTCTTCCAAAAATTATTCCAATTTTTTATTATTGAAGCATTTACAATTGCATTATCAAAAGATAAGGAAATTTCCATAAGAATTAAAATTATAGTTATCCATAAAACATTTAAACTATTTGTTAATCCACCTTTTAGAAAAGCCAAATAACTTACCAAAATTAGAGAAAATAAAGTAAGAAAAAAGGATAATCTAAAATATTTCAATTTAAATTTTTCTTCTAAAATGTACATCCATTTGAGGAAAAGGCATTTCAATATTATTTTCTTGTAAAGTATTATAAATAAATATTAAAAAATCAGACATTGAAGAAGAACCAACTCCATCTTCATTTGGATTTTCACTTATCCAAACAAGTAATTCAAAATCTATTGAACTATTACCCATTAAAGTCATTCTAACTTTTGGTGATTTTTCTAAATTTGTTTTTATATAAATTAAGTTACTTTTTTCCAATGAATCTAAAATTATTTTAATTACATTTTCAATATTAGAACCATAAGCAATCCCAAAAGGAACATGAAGTCTTCTTACATCATCTGAAAATGTAAGATTTATTACATTTCCTTGGATTAAAGTTGCATTTGGGATTATAATATCGATATTATCAAAAGTTGTAATTACACTACTTCTCATATTAATTTGATTTACTTTTCCTCTTAGACCTGAACCAATTTCTATGATATTTCCAACTTGAATTGATTTTTCAAAAATTAGAATTATTCCTGAAATGAAATTTGATACAATATTTTGTAAACCAAACCCGATACCAACTGATAAAGCTCCAACTAAAATTGTAAGAGAAGATAAGTCAATACCAACGGATTTTAAACCAAATACAAAAGTCATGGCAACTAAAAAGTAATATCCAAGATTTGCCAACATGGTTCTTGTAGCAATAGAAGTGCTTCTTAGATAATGTGTTCTTGCATTTGTGATTCGTTTTTTATAAAAAGTTGCAACTGAAAAACCAAAAATAAAGATTAAAAAGAATTTTGTAATAGCTAAAATAGATATTCCATCTCCAATTGGAATAATAGGATTATTAATTTCAGTCCAACTAAATTTTATAATATCAATAAAACTTTGTTTTGTATCTGCAAAAGTAGTTTTTGTAACGCCTAATCTTTCTCTTGATAAATATTTAAAAAGTTCAGTTAATGATTCATAATTTGCTTGATTATCTCCTATAAATATTTGTAATTCATTATATAAGTTAAAATAAGTAGATTTTTTCTCTTTTAATAATGGTAATAATTCTTCAATTTTTAAGTAAACAATTTGATTTATTAGCTTTGATTTATCAATTTTTAATTGTTCTATTTGTGAATCAAGTGCTTTAATTTTTCCATCATTTTCAGTTATTTTTGCTTTGTCATAAGAAAGTGATAATCTTTTCTCATCTTTTGCTAAGTCATTAAAACTTTCAAAGGATTTATCAAGTCTACTTTTTAAATTTGCATTAATATTAAACTCGACATTTTCTAAACTATTTAACAATATTTTTTTAAAATTTGTAAGATATTTTGTATACTCATCAACAGTAGATTTATTTTGGATATTTTTTAATTTATAATAAGCGTATAATAACTGTGAATTAATAGCAATTATCTCTTCTTTATTAGGTAGTTTTTCTATTTGTTCTTCTAAAAGATTCATTTTATTATTGTTGTCATTAAATTCATTTTTTACTGAATTATAGTTATCAACACTTTTTATGTACTCTTTTACTTGTTCAATATATGTTTCAACTGAACTTATTTCTTCAATATTTTGAAAAACAAAACTATTTTCTTCTTTTAGTATGGATTGAAGTTTTTTTAGTAACAAAAGTTGATATTCAACTTGTTCTTTGTCTTCAGGAGATAAAGAACTTTTGATAGAAGTAATCTTTTTTGTTTGATCTGAATAAATCTTTTCTAAACCTTCTTTTGTACTATCGTACCAACTTTTATCAATGCTTAATGCAAATGAAGTTGATATTAAAAATATAAATAAGAATATAATTCTCATGTTCTCTCTTTTTATTAAATTAAATTTTTGTTTTTTACGAAATAGAGTGCAATTAAAGATAATAGTGAAAATAAAGCACTAAAGATAAATAAAAACTCTCCATAAACAGCACCCGCAATAATTGCTCCTACAAACCCACCAAGACCATAAGCCACTCCATACATAAACTGTTGAGCTAACTTTTTATTTTCATATAAACTATACAAATAAATAATTACAGAACTATGATAAAGTCCAAATGAGAAAGCGTGAATTGATTGGGTAAGAAATGTCACACCCAATGAATCAGGGTATAAATATAATAATACCCATCTCAAAGTCGTAATTGTAACACAGAATTTTATGATTGTTAGTAGATTATTTTTTAAAAGTGGAGCTTGAAAATATAACATTAAAATTTCACAAATAACTCCAAAAGACCAAAGGTATGAAGTCATTTCAAGACTCATTCCATGTTGAGTTTCATATATTGTAAAAAAGTTGTAAAAAGCACCAAAACTTATTTGCATAAAAAATAAACTCATCCAAAAAGGCCAATATTTTAGAAAAGAAAATGGTTCACTATTTTGTTCAATTTTATGTTCAATGTCATATTTTAGTAAAGAAATAGCAAAAATTACAGTTAAAACATTTAAAACTAAATAATAATGAATTGCAATATAAGGTTGAGTTAAAAATCTTGCTAAAACTAAAGAGATTATCATAAAACCAATAGAGCCAAAAAGTCTTGATTTTCCATATTTTTCTTTTCCAAGAGTTGAAATAGCTGTAACTTCTAAATATGGTAAAATTAAAGACAAACAAACTCCTAAAAGAGCGTTGTTAATCATAAATAAATAAAAGTTTTCAATAGTTAAATAAAAACATGCAGATGAAAGAACAGATAAATAAAGCGCAGTTTTGAACATTTTTTGATTTAATTTGATATGTTTTAAAAACATAAAAGGAGTTAAGAATCTCATTAAAGGTGCAAGTGCTAAAACAATACCAATATCAAAAGTACTATATCCAATATCCTGAAGTACCTTTGGTAAAAATATTACATAAACTCCAACAGCTGCAAAATAAAAAAAATAAAATGCAGATAAGTTAAAAAATAACATTATTTATCGTTGATAATAATAGTGTTTGAAAGAATATCCTGAAATGTTTTTTTATCTTTATTAAAAAAAGGAGTAAAAAGTAAAAAGATTGATACAACAGCAAATAGCGTTGTAATATATCTAACAAGTACTTGAATAACAGAAACTCTTTGTTTTGTTAAGTTATCAACAAGTTTTATATCATAAGCTTTAAGCCCAGGAGTTTGACCATTTTTTAACCAAAAAATTAAGATTAAAATTGAATGAACAAAAAATATAATTCCCCAACCCATTGCTCTATTTTGAGAAAATTCTTCACCACTTCCCATAATTAGATATATAACTATATAAAGGATAGGAGTAGTGATTAAAAAAGTATCTAATAAAAAAGCTTTTAGTCTTGATGGAAGAGATGCCAAATCACTTTTAGGTGATTTTATTTTAGAGTTATATTTTTCTTCTAAACCTCTATTTTGTTTTACATCTCTCCATTTTGCCATTAGTTTCCTCTGCTACCTGGTTTATAGGCAATAGAACCTTCTTTACACATAGGGCAATTATCAGGAGCATACATTTCAAATGCAAAATCTTCAAGTGCAAAAAGTGGTTTATCAAGTGGTAATTTACAGCTATCTTTAGGTTCTATTGTACTTCCAACTCTAGAACAAAATCCTCTGTTTGCAAGTGCTGCATAAGCAACAATATTTCCGCCAGAATTTTCAACTTGTTTGGCAGCTTCAAGTGCACTTCCACCAGTTGTGATAATATCTTCACAGATAATATAGTTTTCACCAGCTTTTACTTCAAAACCTCTTCTAATAACCATTTCACCTTCAGCTCTTTCTGCAAAAATAAATCTTACATCCAAAGCAGTTGCAAGTGCAAATCCAGCAATTAATCCACCAAGTGCAGGTGAACAAACAGCATCAACTTTTATTCCAGCTTTTTTAATCTGAATAGCAAGTGCTTCTGCTAAAATTTTTGCAGTTTTTGGGTCTTCCAAAACCTTTGCAGATTGTAAATAAAATTGTGAATGATTTCCACTACTTAATTTAAAATGACCTTCTAGTAATGCTTGAGCATCTTTGTATATTTGTTCTACATTCATAATCAAACCGTTAATATGTCTTTTTCTTTTGCTTTTAAAGTTTCATCAGCTTTAACAACATAAGAATCAGTTATCTTTTGGATTTCATCTTGAGCTTTTTTATTTTCATCTTCAGTGATTAACTTATCTTTTAGAAGATTTTTTGCTTTTGTATTCGCATTTTGTCTAATATTTCTGATTGCAACTTTTGCATTATCAGTCATAACTTTTGCTTGTTTTGCAGTTTCTTTTCTTTGATCAACTGTCATTGGAGGGAAAAATAATTTAATTACTTCACCATCATTGTTTGGATTAACACCAATATTTGCGGCTTGTAAAGCTTTATCAATTAATCCTAAAAGGTTTTTTTCCCATGGATTAATAACAATAGTTGTAGCATCTGGAGATAAAACAGAACCAACTTGACTTAAATCTGTTGGTGTTCCATAATAATCAATTCTAATACCATCTAAGATATTAGGATTTACTTTTCCAGTTCTTAAAGATTTGTAATCTTTTCTTAATGAGTCAATAGACTTTTCCATATGATCTTTTGTTTGAGCATATATTTCTTCTAACATTCATTCTCCTTTATTATGATTAGTAATTTTTATTTAATTTTGATAAACAAAACAAAATAAATAGAAGTAAAATATATTTTACTTCTATTTAGTCTTATTTACTTTCAGGTATTGATGAAACAGGAGCTGCCGTAGGAGCTGCTGGTGCTTGTGATTCTGTTTGAGTAACAGGAATTGCTGGAATTAAAGAGTCTGTTTTTATTGAATCAACAGCACTTTTATTTCTTTGTTGATTATATAAATAACCTAAAGCAACAGTATTTATAACAAAAACTAAACCTAAGGCCATAGTTGCTTTTGTTAAGAAGTTTGCAGGACCTTTTGCTCCAAATAATGAGTCATTACTTCCACTATAAGCTCCAAGACCAATGCTTGAACTTTTTTGAAGTAAAACTATTATTGTTAATAATATGGCTAATACAAACTGAACGATTAAAAGTGTAGATGTCATTATCTATTTCCTTTTTTAAAAATGGTAGTTATTTTATCTAAAACTTATTAAGAATAAGTTAAAATGGATATTAAAGCGCTTCCAAAGAAATTTTATAAAGAGTAAATTTGTCAGTTAAGAATCAATTTTCAAAATACGCAAAAGAGTATAAAAATCATAATATTATTCAACAAATTGTTGCAAAATCTCTTATAAGAGAATTAAAATTCGAACCAAAAAAAATTTTAGAGTTAGGTTGTGGCTCAGGACAAATTTTTAATCATATTAAATGGGAAATAGATTTTTATAAAGCAATAGATTTTTCATCTTCAATGTGTGAATTACATCCTAAAGCTAAAAATATAGAAGTAAAATGTTTTGATTTTGATACGCAAGAATTTTTAGATGAAATAAAAGATGATAGCTATGACATTGTTTTGTCATCATCTGCATTACAATGGTCAAAAGATTTATCAAAAATTATCAAATCTCTTTCATATATAACAAATGAAATTAATGCAGTTTTATTTACATCAAATACTTTTAAAAAAATACAAGAAATTACAAAAATAAAATCTCCAATTTTAGATGAAAATTCAATAAAAGAAGCATTTTCAAAATATTTTAAATGTGAATTTGAAACAATTATGTATAAATTAGAGTTTGATAATAAAAAAGATTTATTTGATTATATTAAAAAATCAGGTGTAAGTGGAGCAAATGAAACGTTAGATTTTAAAAATGCAAAGAAATTATATAAAGAATATGATTTAAATTATTTAGAATTTGAAGTAATTTTTATTAAAACTATTTCTAAATTATAAAGTTCATATCTAATATATTTAAAGTTCTCACTATCTTCTATTGAGATTAATTTACAAAATTCTTCAAGAACTCTTGAACTTTCTTGAGCTCTTTTAAAGTTGGCAATTAAAATAGAGTATAAATCAGATCTATTTTGTTCACTTTTAATAGAAGTTCTTAAAACATCATTTTTAACATCTCTAGTTTCAAGTAATTCAATGTAATTTTCTAATCTTGATAAATGTCTAAGTTCTTTGAGTTTTATAGCAGTTTGTTTGTCATTATAAACATATCTAAATATATCTTCAACTACTCGAATTCCTTCTCGTAATCTATTTAGGTTAGCATCAATAAGTCTTAAGTAGTTTTCTTCCATAAAGTAGTAGTTTAAAACTAACTCTTGCGAGTTAGTTTTATTCTTTATCTCCACTATTCATAATTCCTAAAATTTGTAATAAAGATATAAACAAATTAAGGAAATCTAAGTATAAAGCTAAAGAAGCTTCAATTGGAGAATCATATTGTCCTTTAATTATATTTTGAGTGTCATATAATATGAAAGCAGAAAATAATAAAGCACCAACACTTGCAATTGCTAATTGCATCATTGAAGATTGAATAAAGATATTTGAAATACCTGCAACAATCATAATGATTAAAGCAATAAATAGAAATTTACCCATAGAAGAGAAATCTCTTTTTGTAGTCATTGCAAACATTGAAATTCCACCAAATGCAACAGATGTCATTAAAAATGCTTGACCTACAATTGAAGCACCACCTGGCATTGCAAAAATTGAAGTTAATAATGGAGCAATTGTCAAACCTGTAATAAATGTAAATGCAAATAATACAGCTAAGTTTACACCTGGAGTATGTTTAGTTCTAGGAATAACAAAGAAAATTAATGCAAGTTCTACTGCAAATAAAACCCATTTAACTGGACCCATTAATAGCGAAACAATTCCTAACCCAATATAAGCACCAGCAGTTGCTGCTAATAAAGAACCAGCAAATAATTGATAAGTAGCTTTTAAGAAGCTCATTAACTGAACTTGTGATGATTCTTGTGTATATTGAGAAGATTGATTTGATAAGTAATCTCTATTGTACATATACTTTTCCTTTATAATTTTAATTTCGTAGTTCATATAATAGCATATATTGATTATAGATAACGATATAACCAAAATATTATATCAAAAAAGTAAATAGAAGATTAATATGGAAGAAAAAGATTATCAAATATATAAAAAGTAGCTACAAAACCCAATAGAAAGAAAGTAAAAACTATAAGAGGCAGGCAAATCAAAAATTTAAGCTAAATTTAAATGAAGTATGGATGAAAACCAAAAACTAAAAACTATTAGAATTTGAAGAATAAAGGGGAAATGCAATCTTATTTATACTATTCAGATCGGCCGTGCTCTTTAATGCGAAGAGCGATAG
>JAIELU010000173.1 GCA_019752775.1 Campylobacterales bacterium
ACCAAGCCAAGATAAATCTTTTCAAAATATGTTAAGGGATGCTATTTCTGAAGTAAATGATGACCAAGTTGAAGGTTATAATTCTATGGAAGGTATTGCAACTGGAAAAGTTACAAATTTACAAGAAGCAGTACAAAAAATTGAAGAAGCTGAATTATCTATGAAATTAGCATTAGAAGTAAAAAATAAGGCTTTAACTGCGTATAAAGAAATTATGAGAATGCAAGTTTAAAGAAAGGATTTAAGATGGGTTTTTTTGATGGATATAATGTATCAACTTCTGGTATGAGCGCTCAAAGAACAAGAATTAATGTTGTGAGTGCAAATATTGCAAATGCTAAAACTACTCATACTTTAGAAGGTGGTCCTTATAAAAAACAACAAGTAGTATTTCAAGATATTCTTTTAGCAAATAGCAAAAAAACTAATTCAAATGAAGTTGAAACTACGAATAATAAAAATTCAGATATTTCATTAAGAGGTGTTGGTGTCAAATCTATAGTTCAATCTGATGCAAAACCTGTTATGAGATATGAACCTGCTCATCCCGATGCTGATGAAAAAGGCTATGTGGCATATCCAGATATTAATCCTGTTGTTGAAATGGTTGATTTAATTGAAGCTATGAGATCTTATGAGTCAAATGTAGCTTCCTTTAATACTCATAAAAATATCGATTCTAAAACTTTAGAAATATTAAATGTGTAATCAAAATGCCAAATATAATAAATAGTTTACTTTCGAGTGAAACAACAACAACTGCTAATACTACAAGTTCAACTTCTGAACAAACAGTAAAAGATAAACCTTCTTTCTTTGATTCTTTATTATCAAATAATACAGTAACAAAAGAAGAGGATGTAACGGCTAAAAAAACTGCTATTACAACTCCTGTAAAAGAAGTGAAAATTGAAGAAAAACTTAGTGGTGAGGATTTAGAAATAAATCCAGAAATAAAAGTAGATAACATACAATTAGAAAATATAGAAATTGAAGTAGAAAAAGTTACAACTGGAAAAATTGAAGAACAAAAAACAACTTCAACAACTTCTTTGTTAGATAGATTGATTATTGAAGCTAAAAAAAATGTTAAAGAGACAATAGTTCCAGAAGAAATGAAGCAAAATTCTGATATTTCTATAACAACAAAAAAAAATAGTTTAGAAGTTGAAAGTACAAATAATAAAGACAATCTTATAATCCCTAAAGAAAATATCGTTACAAATAATTTAGGAATAAAGGATATTGTAGATATTGTAATTCCAACTGAAATAAAACAAGATTTAGATACTCCTATAATTCCTAAAGAAAATATTCCTCAGATATTAATTTCTGAAGAAATAAAACAAAATCTAGATACTTTAATAATTCCAAAAGAGAATAGTAATTCAAGTGATTTAAATATAAAAACTAAAGAACAAAAAGTAAATTCAACTGATATTTTGTTAGAGCAAATAGTAACAAAAACTCAAAATGGAGTAAGCACACAAGAAGTTGTAAGTAGTGATATTAAAGTTATTACAGAAAATGAAACACTTAATCCTATTTTAAATAGTAGTATGGATTTAAATACTGATAATCTTTCTAATGTTAAAGAAAGTCCATTGTTATCTTTACCTATTACAACAACAGAAGTTGTTGAAGAAAATGGTGTAAAACAAGAGAGTTTGGTTATAAAAAAAGAAGAAAAGTTATCATTAATGGATCAGTTGATTTTGAAAAATAATGAAAAGTTAACTTTAAATACTATAGATAGTAATATTCCAGCTCCTTTAAAAGATATTGTTACAAAAGATTTAATTTCAAGTATATATCTAGGTTCTCAGAAAAATAAAATAAATAGCCAGGCATTGTTTAATAGAAATGAAGCTGTGAATCTCTTAAAAGATGGTAACTCAATCCAAGCGGTTAAAACTAGTGCTGAAATATTGGAATTAGGTTTAGAAGATATGAGTATTGAACAAAATATTGATATTGATAAGATAGAAGTAAAAAAATCTGATATTCAAGCATTAAGTAGAAAAAATCAAATTGATAATTTATTTTTTGATAAAAATGTAAAGAGTGAAGAAGTAAAAAATTTAATTACACAATCTATTGAAGCAAGTAGTGCTTTATTGGATAATAGTCTAAATTTAGCAGATGATGCAACGATTACTGTAAATTCTCCTTTATCTTTTAATATTCAATCAAAAATAATTGGTGCAAAACAACAAATGTCTACAATGATGTCGGATATTGCTAAACAAATGTATGAAAATTATAAGCCTCCTATGACTGCATTTAGAATAAATATAAATCCTTTAGAATTAGGTTCTATTGCAATTTTAATGAAAAATGATAGAAATAATGGCTTAACAATTAGTATGAATGTTACTAATAATGTCACATTAAATACTTTAATAGAAAATCAAAATATGTTAAGAACTTCATTAAATAAAACATTTGATGATGCTACTAACTTTAATCTGGATTTTAGTTCTTCAAATCAAAATAGTAGTAATCAATCATCAAATGCAAATCAAGGTCAAGGGAATAATCGAAGATTTGAGCAACAAATGGATACTCAATCAGTTTTACAATTAAAAGAAGAAAATAGAGATATAGAAGAAAAAAGCATAGATTATATGTAATGGAGGCTCTTTTATCTTTACTTAATGAAGAAACTTTATATCAATTTCTTCTACTCCTTGCAAGGATATTATCTTTTGTTGCATTTATGCCTGTTTTTGGACACGCTGCAATTAGCCCAACTATTAGAATTGCTTTTGCTTTTTATATAACAATCTTTATTTTTCCTTTGGTTGATATAACATCAAATATTACCCAAGATAATTTTTTTATGAGTTTAATATCTGAGTTAACATTAGGACTTATAGCTTCAATGTTAATTAATATTATATTTTCAGCTGTAAAAATAATTGGAGAGTTTGTTGAATATTCAACTGCCCTTTCAATGGCAGCTATGTTTGATCCCTCAACAGGAGGACAACAAGGAATAATTTCAAAATTACTTTTTTGGATTGCATTAATGTTGTTTTTTCAAACAGGAATGTATGAAATGACTTTAGTTATTTTAGTAAAAAGTTTTTCTATGATACATTTAGGAAGCTTTGATATTTTTTCGTATAATGGTGTTCAAATGGCTATTGATGAAATTAAAAGAATGTTTGCATTTGCATTTGCATTTGCTTTACCTTTATTTTTCATAGGATTTATTCTTGATGTTTATTATGGTTATGGAACAAAATCTATGCCATCTTTTTCTCCATTTGTAGTTACATTTCAATTGAAATATGCTTTAATATTTGTATTTTTGATACTTGGAATGGAAATGTTTACAGAAGCATTTACAGAATATTTTATTTCAAAATTTCAATAATTTAAGGGTTTAATATGGCTGATGATGATAAAACAGAAGAACCCACCGATAAGAAAATTAGTGATGCCAGAGAAGAGGGAAATGTAGCTAAATCAGCAGAAATTTCTGGAGTAGCAATTTTAACATTTGGAACTGCATATTTACTTTTTTTCTCATCTTATTCTTTGCTTGAAATTAAGAAATTAATGCTATTCTCCTATAGTTTCATTGGTCAAGAGTTAGATGGACCATTATATTATGCAATTACATATCATGTTGTTGTAACTCTTTTAAAAGCTTTAGCACCATTATTTGCATTGATACTATTATTGGTATTTGCTAGTAATTTAGCTCAATTTGGTTTTTTAACTATTCCTTTAAAGTTTGATCTTCAAAAATTAGATCCAATAAAGGGACTGAAAAATGTTTTTGCATTTAAAAAGCTTATCGAAGCTTTAAAATTAACGGCAAAATTAATGTTAATTATGCTTGTAATGTTTTTACTTTTTTCGCTAACTTATCAGAAATTTTTAGCAATGATGAATCAAGAAACTACAGATACGATTGCCACGATGCTCCAATTATCACTTTATTTTATTTCAGCTATTCTTTTTATTCTTTTTATTTTTGCTATAATAGATTTTTATTTTACAAAACATTATTATATGCAATCTTTAAAAATGAGCAAACAAGAGATTAAAGATGAATATAAAAATATGGAGGGAGATCCTCAAGTAAAAGGGCGTATTAGAAGAATTCAAATGCGAATGGCTCAACAACGAATGATGAGTTCAGTTCCTGAAGCCGATGTGGTTATTACGAATCCAACACATTATGCTGTAGCTTTGAAATATGATAATAAAGTGAATTCTGCACCCAAAATTGTAGCGAAGGGAATAGATTTTTTAGCAATTAAAATAAAAGATATTGCAAAAGATCATAACATACCAATTATTGAAAATCCATCTCTAGCAAGGTCTTTATATGACCAAATAGAAATTGATAGAGAAATACCAGGTGAATTTTATAAAGCAATGGCTGAAATATTTTCATATATTTATGAATTAAAAAGAAAAAGGTAAAAATTGAAAGTATTAATGATTATATTTTTAATGTTAAACATTT
The DNA here is from genome assembly GCA_019752775.1 of Campylobacterales bacterium. Classification (GTDB taxonomy): domain Bacteria; phylum Campylobacterota; class Campylobacteria; order Campylobacterales; family Arcobacteraceae; genus Aliarcobacter. The sequence continues at coordinate 4,487 of JAIELU010000173.1, forward strand.
TAAATGCTAAAAAAGATTTTTATTATGGTTTTATTGATTCTTCAGGTGTACAAATTTCTGAGCAACGAAAACAATCAATAAATGATGGATTTGATATTTTGCAAAACGCAAGAATTCTTGCAAAAGATGGAAAAATCGATGAAGCCTATACTCAAGTAAAAGATTTTAAAGAAAAAAATAAACTTAATATTTTAACTTCTGATAGTATAATTTTATATTCAGAATTAGCTTTAAAAAAACAATCAAAAAGATTGATTTTAGATGCTTCAACAGAGTTGGAAATGGCAATAAATTCTTCAAAAATCAATCAATATGATTTGGCAAAAGCATATATGATTTTGGTTGAATTAAAATTAGAAATAAATAAAATTGAAGATGCAAAATATTTTGCTCAAATTATAATAGATAATTTTGATGATGAATTAACCAAAACTTATGGAAAAATTTCTCTTGCTAAAGTATATAAATATCAAAAAGATTATGCAAAAGCGACTAAATATTTGTATGAAATACTAACAGTTACAAGTGATAAAAAAGTTGCTACTGTAGTTGCAGATGAGTTATTTGATGTATATATCTTAGATGAAAAATATGATAAAGCAAATGAATTAATAACACAAGTTTTAAAAACTAATATCGATTTTTATGCAAATGATTCATATTTAGCAAATAAAAAAGTTAATAAATTAATAAAAGCTGGTATGCCAGAACATGCTTCTGAAATTTTAAAAGAGTTATTAAAAAGAACAACAAAAGAAGATGTAATAGAAGATTTTAAATTTAAACTTGCAAATACTTATATGATTATGTATGACAGAACAAATTATTATTTAGAAAAGGCAAAAGAGTTATATAAAGATATTATTAATGATTATCCTCAAAGTATTTATGCAAAAGATTCAAAAGCTTTCATCGATGAGATTTTAATGAGACAAGGATTTTTAAGTCCAGCGCTTGTTGCTTCTAAGTATCCAGATGATGAAGCCATGCAACAAAAAGCTCTTTTGCAAGAATTAATGAATGATAAAAATGATAAGAAATATGATCTTATTTTAAGGGCTGAAAAAGTTTATAGTAAAGTATCTCCTGAAATAGTAAAAAGATTTGGTTATGGAAGTATTAATGAAATTTATGATGAAATTAATATTGATATAATAAAAGATTATTTAGTACAAGGAAAATGTACAGAATTAAATGAGGTTTTAAAAACTTCAAGAAATGAAACTTTAGTTAAATTAATAGAAGATGAGAGTATTAAATATGCTTTTTTTGAATGTTTAGTTGAATCTCCATATGAAAAAGCTTACTTACAAATTAAAGAAACTTTTAATAAAACAAGAGATGCAAATATTTATTTATATTTGGAAAAAATGGCTTATAATTTAGGTTTAATGGACGAAGCTTCAGATTTTTCAACAAAAGTTGAAATGGTTGACGATCCAGTAGTTTTATCTAATGAATTTTTATATAGATACCAAATAATAAAACAAAAATCAGAGCCAATAGCAATGGAAAGATTTTTTACATACACAAATCAAAATCCTAATTATATTAAAGCAAATGAAAACAATCCGATAATTATTGACTTTTATTATGATTATTATTTAGATTTATTAAAAGGAAAAAATAAAGTTTTAGCAAATGAAATATTAAATAGCCTATATAATAAACAAAAAGATTTAAAAGCTTTTGTATATTCACCTTTTGTTGAAACAGAATTAGCAAGGATTGCTAAAGAATCAAATAATAATCAAAAATCAATAGATTTATTACTAGAATCTTTGCAAAACACAAGAAAAATCAAACCTAATGACGAAGTAAAAGTTTATTATGATATTTTAAACTTATATGATAATATGGGAAATAAAGCTAAAAAAGACGAATATATTTTAAAATGTAAAGAAGTAAAAGATAGTGTGGATAGTTTATATAAAAAAATGTGCGATGAGATGTAATGGATATTGAAGATATATTAAATAGAATTGATTCAACAAATCTATCAATTCCTTTTGGAAGAATTAAAAATATTTCATCAACAACTTTAACAGCAACAGGTTTAGAAGTTGCTGTTGGAGATATAGTGAAAATAGAATCAGTTTTGCATTTATCAACGGTTTTAGGAATGGTTGCTTCAATTGATGATACATCTTTTACCATTGTTCCTTTTTCATTTATTGATGGTTTTAGAATACAAGATAAAGTTTATATTCAAAAAGATGGACTAACAGTTAAATGTGGTTATGGTTTATTGGGAAGAGTGATAAATGCTTTAGGTGAACCGATTGATAATTTGGGAAAAATTACAGATTTAGAAGAAAATGCTCCAATAAATAAACTCTCTATGCCACCATTAGAAAGAGGAATAATTGATCAAAAATTTGCAACAGGCGTAAAAGCAATTGATTCTATGTTAACAAGTGGAAAAGGTCAAAAAGTTGGTATCTTTGCAGGTTCAGGAGTTGGAAAATCAACTCTTATGGGTATGATTGTAAAGGGTTGTGAAGCTCAAATAAAAGTAGTTGCGCTAATTGGGGAAAGGGGTAGAGAAATCCCTGAATTTATTCATTATAATTTGGATAATAATTTAGAAAATACTGTAATAGTTGCAGCAACTTCTGATGAATCTGCATTAATGAGAAAATATGGAGCATTTACAGCAATGGCAATAGCTGAGTTTTTTAGGGATAAAGGACATGATGTTTTATTAATGATGGATTCAGTAACAAGATTTGCTATGGCCCAAAGGGAAATAGGTTTAAGTACTGGTGAACCTCCTGTTAGTCGTGGTTATCCTCCTTCTGTATTTGCGCTTCTTCCTCAATTAATGGAAAGAGCAGGAAATAATAAAAAAGGTTCTATTACTGCATTTTTTACAGTTTTAGTTGATGGAGATGATATGAATGACCCAATAGCAGACCAAAGTAGATCAATTTTAGATGGACATATTGTATTAACAAGAGAGTTAACAGAACAAGGATTTTATCCTCCAATAAATCTTCTAAAATCAGCTTCAAGGGTTATGGATAAGGTCGTGAGCAAAGAGCATTATAATGATTTTTTAAAGTTAAAAAGAGTATTATCACTAATAAAAGAGAATGAAGTGTTGGTTAGAGTTGGTGCTTATAAAGCTGGAATGGATCCAGAACTTGACAATGCAATGTCAAAGAAAGAACAAATAAGAGAATTTCTAACTCAAGATACTCAAAAAATCTTTGGATTTAATGAGATAGAAACAATGTTTAGAAAGGTTTTACAATGATTACTCAAACAGAACAAATGTCTTATAGATTAAGTATTTTAAATACTCAACAACAAAAGCTTACTTATCAAACAAGTACAAAAGAAATACTTCAAGACGGAAGTGATGATTCTATGTTGTATTCAAGAATAATTCTTGTTGATGAAAAAGTTAGAACTTATGAAGGCTTAAAAAGTCAAATTCAAAAAACTAAAGTTCAAAATAATATGGCTGATTCAAGTATGGCAGAGATTAAAAAGCTTTTAGAGAACATAAAAGAACAATTAGTAAAAGCAAATACAGCAACAACGACTAATGATGGACTTACGGCAATTGCTTCAAGTCTTGCAGGACTAAAAGAAAATCTTTTTCAATTAGCTAATACTCAAGTTGAAAATGAATATGTGTTTGCTGGTTCGAACTCATCAGTAAAACCATTTGAAAAAGATGCTAATGGTAAAGTAACTTATCTTGGTGATAGCCAATTAAGAAAAGTTGCTATTGAAGAGGGTTCTTACAGGGAAAGAGGAATTACTGGCTTTGATATGATGACATATCCCTCTTCAACTGCCCACAAAGGTGGAACTTTAACTTTTAAAGAAACGGATAGAATTATTGATCAAGGTGGTAATGAATGGAAATTAAATTCTCCAACAAATGATACTTTAACAAAGTATGACTTAAATGGAAATGCTACAACTGATACTATAACACCTGTTACAAATGATGCTTTAACTCCACCTACATATAGTGCATCAATGCCAAATGTTGATGGTACAAAATTTGAAGCAAAAACAAATATTTTTGATTTAATTGATGCTACAGTAAATGCATTAAAAAAAGTTGATAGTAATGGTAATCCTATTTCTGTTGAAGAGGCAAGAGCGTTGGTTGCTAATTATCAAGGAGAAGTTGATAAAGCTTATGATGCTGTTAATATTGCTCATGCTGATTTAGGTGGAAAAAATAAAATATTTGAGATTTCTTTAGAAAGAGTTTCTTCTAAATTGACTCAATTTGATATTTTATCTCTTAATTTAGGTAGTGCTGATTTAGCGCAAGTTGCGATTGAATCAAAAGCTTTAGAGTTAACATATACAGCACTTTATTCAACAATTAGTAAAACAAATGAATTGTCACTAGTTAATTTTTTAAAATAACTAGCAACAATATAATTAATAAATGAACATAAAAAAGATATTTTCAAAAGATTTAATAGTTGTTGCACTATTTGTTGCAATATTATTAATCATAATAGTACCTTTACCAAAAGAAATCCTAGATTTCTTCTTGGTAATATCCCTATCAATTTCTATACTTATTTTGTTAATATCTTTATATATTCAAAAACCCTCAGACTTAACAACTTTTCCAACTCTTATTTTAATATTTGCACTTTTTAGACTAGCTTTAAATATAGCTACAACAAGATCAATTTTAAGCGAAGGACATAATGGAATAGACGCCGTAAGTTCAATTATTGCTGCTTTTGGAGAGTTTGTTGTTGGTGGAAATATGGTTATTGGTATTATTATATTTATTATTTTAGTACTTATTAACTTTATGGTTGTAACAAAAGGTGCTACAAGGGTTGCTGAGGTAACTGCAAGATTTACACTTGATTCTATGCCTGGTAAACAAATGGCAATTGATGCGGATTTAAATGCTGGGTTTATTGATGATAAAGAAGCACAAGAAAGAAGAAGAATCTTAATTTCGGAAGCAAGTTTTTATGGAGCGATGGATGGGTCTTCTAAATTCGTAAAAGGAGATGCAGTTGCTGGTATTATCATTACGATGGTAAATTTAGTTGGAGGAATATTAATAGGTCTTTTTCAACATGATATGAGTATTAATGAAGCTGGAGAAGTTTACACAATTCTAACTATTGGAGATGGATTAGTAGCTCAAATTCCTGCTCTTATTTTATCAACTGCAACTGCTATCATTATTACTCGGTCTAATATGGATGAAGAAACTTTTGCGAACCAATCTATTTCTCAATTAGTAAAAGATAGTAAATCATTGATTTTACTTGGAATTGGGTTAGTTTTATTTGGATTTATTCCAGGTTTTCCAACTGGTATTTTGATGGTAATGGGTTCTTTAATGGTATTTACAGGTTATGTAATAACTATGATAAATGATAAAAAAGATAATGCACTTACTCGATTCTTTAAAACAGAAACTACTAAACCAAAAATTGTTGATGATGTTAATGCGTTAAAAGAAAGAAAGAAAAGCATGTCTGTTGCTGATGAATCTCAAACTATTGAAAATATAATGAAATTAGAAGTTTTAGAATTAAAACTTGGAATTCGATTATTACAATTAGTTCAAGGAAATTCAGAATTACTTGATAAAATTAAAGCAATACGAAAAACAATAGCTAGTGAATTAGGTTTTGTAATACCACAAATTAGAATTTCAGATGATGCAAATTTAAATCCAAATGAGTATCAATTATATTTAAAAAGAATTCCCCTTGTAAAAGGAAAAGTAGAAGTTGACAAACTTCTTGCAATGGGTGGATTAGCAAATGAGAAATTAGAGGGATTAAAGGTAAAAGAACCTGTATTTAATCTTGATGCGACTTGGATTTCAACAGAATTAAAAGAAGAAGCATTAATGAAAGGCTTTACTGTTGTAGATGCACCAACAATTATTTCTACGCATATCTCTGAAATTATTAAAAAACATGCAGAAGATATTATTACAAGACAAGATATTGTAGATATTATTGAAAGAATAAAAAAAGATTTCCCTATCGTAATTGATGAAGCTATGAAAGTTACTTCTTATGGTTCATTATTAAAAGTTTGTAAAGATTTATTACATGAAAAAATTCCAATAATTGATATGTTAACAATTATTGAAGCAGTGGCTGATATTGCAGAGTTTACTAAAGCTCCTGAAATTTTACTTGAACATGTAAGAGCTAAACTTTATAGACTTATTACTCAAAAATATAAAGATACAGATGGAATTTTACATATTATTACAATAAAACCTGAACTTGAACAGCAGTTTATTGGAAAGCTTCAAGAGCATCATGGAGTTTCTCAGCTGATGATTTCAATAGCAGAAATTAATAATTTAGTTACAAAAACAAAAAAACTTTTGGATGATATAGAAGCAAAAGGTTTTTCTAAAATTACAATGGTTGTAGATCCAGTTCTACGAAAAAGAATATCAGAAATTTATGAAAAATTTGGTTTACAAGTTTCAGTTTTATCACATGCTGAATTGGATTCAAAAGCAAACTTCTCAATTGAGGGAACTTTAGAATTCTAAAGAATATAAAAATAATAAAGATATAAAAATACTTTAAGGTTATAAAAATTGAGTTTAAATAATAAAGTTGCTTGTCCCATGGATTGTTATGATGCATGTCAAGCAGAAATAATAGTTGAAAATATAAAAGGTTCAAAAGAACATACGACTACAAATGGAAAACTTTGTGTTAATTTTGCAAATTTATTAAAAGAAGAAAATTTAAAAAATGCAATTTTTGAAGGAAAGCAAATCCTATTAAAAGAGTCTTTGGATATATTAATTGATAAACTAAAAAATACAAAGCCAGAAAAAACACTTTTTTATAAAGGAAGTGGAAATATTGGTGTTATGCAAAATGCGACAAAAAACTTTTTTACGCAATATGGCTCAACTTTAACAATAGGGAGTTTGTGTGATGGCGGAGGTGGAGCTGGAATTGAAGCAGGGCGTGGCAATGTAATTAATCCTCCTCTTCAAAAACTTATTGATGCAGATATTATAATAGTTTGGGGAAGAAATTTTTCAGTTACTTCATCTCACTTATATAATCTTGTAAAAGATAAAACCTTTGTGACAATAGACCCTATTTGTACAGATATTGCAAAGAAATCTAAAATTCATATGCAAATAAATCCAAAAACAGACCACGAATTAGCACTTCTTTTTACAAGATTTGCATATATGCAAGATTTAGAAGATAGTGAATTTATTGAAGAATTTGGAAGTGGAGCGGATTGGTTTTTTGATGTTGCAAGAAATAGACCTATTGTTTCTTATGAAGCAACAACAGGTATTCCACTTACTTTAGTAAATGATTTTTTTGATTTAATTGAAGGTAAAAGTGTTGCTATTATGTTGGGACTTGGTGTTCAAAAATATTTTGAAGGTGCTCAAATAACTAGATGTATTGATTCTTTTGCTGCATATATGGGCTATCATAAAAAAGAAGCAGGAGGAGTTTGGTATTTAAGCGATTCAGCTTTTGGATATAAAAATCAATTTGAAGTAAAAGCAAAAAATAAAAAGGTTTCTATTCCAACAGTTGATTTTGGCTCTTTTGATTTAGTTTTTATTCAAGGCTCAAATCCTGTTGTTTCAGCTCCAAATACTCAAAAAATAATAGATGGTCTAAAAAAAACTTTTGTAGTTTATTTTGGAACTACATTAAATGAGACTTGTGAATATGCAGATTTGATTATTCCGTCTTGCTCTTTTTTGTCAAAAGAAGATGTTAGATTATCTTATGGACATGAATTAAAATCAATTTCTCAAGCAGTTAAATTAAAAGATGAAAATTCAATAAGTGAATATGAAATAGCGAGTTTTTTAATAGAAGAGTTTAAGTTCGAAAATCTAAAAACTGAAGATGAAATTATTTCATATTATGAAAATCATAAACCAATTTTAAAAGATTTTGATACTTTTGAATTTATTGAAGATATAGATATTGAACCTTTATATAAAGAAAAAAAAGATGACAATTTTTATTATATTACAGGAAAAAATAAAAATTCATTAAATTCACAATTTGCAAAAGATGATTTTGTTTATTTACATTCATCTACAAATTTTAAAAATGATGATGTCGTAAGAATATCTTCAAAATATGGAAATGCAAATTTTATAGTAAAAACAGATGATAATATAAAATCAAATTGTGCATTTTTCTTTACAGGAAATAAGTATGCAAATTACCTAACTCCTGCTTTGGAAGATGAAGTTTCTAATTCTGCAATGTATCAAGAAGTATTGGTTCAAATTGAATTATCGTAAACTTTTTTTACAACATAAAATAATAAGAGATTTATCACTTGTACAATTTATTGCATATTTTGGTGCATGGTTTTCAAATGTTGCAATTTATACTATGCTTGTGGATTTTGGTTCAAGTGAAATGGCAATTTCAGTTGTAACTGCAATGCACTTTTTACCAGCTATTTTGATTGCACCATTTTCAGGTGCTATTATTGATAGAGTAAAAATAAAACCTTTGATGATTACACTTTTGGCAACTGAATTACTAATGACAATTTTATTTTTAACAATAGATGATAAAAGTGAATTATGGCTTTTGATGATTTTTATTTTTATAAGAATGAGTGCTGCTTCTATGTTTTTTTCAACTGAAATGTCACTTCTAGCAAAGCTTTTAAGAGGAAAACCTCTTCAAATGGCAAATGAGATTCACTCAATAATTTGGTCATTTACTTATGCTTTTGGTATGGCAATTAGTGGATTTGTAGTAAATTCTTATGGAATTAAAGCAGCTTTTGTAATAGATGCTTTTATATTTTTTACTGCATTAATGATTTTTATAAAAATAGATTTTGTAGTAAAGGCAAGTACTACAAGTGATAAAATTTTCCAACTTATAAAAGATGGATTTATTTATATTAAAAATAATAAAATTATTTTGCATTTAATATTTTTACACTCTTGCGTTGGACTTACTTCTTTTGATGCGCTTATAACTATTTTGGCGAAAAATGAATATAAATATATTATTTCTGTTCCTTTGGCAATTGGATTATCAAATGCAACTAGAGCTGTTGCTTTAATGTTTGGACCTATATTTATCTCAAAATATGTTACAAAAGAGAACTTGCACTATTTAATGATTTTTCAAGGATTTGCAATAATCGTATGGGGATTTGTTCAAAATGATTTTTATATTTCTTTGATAGCTTTATTTATTGTGGGTTTAAGTACTACGACTTTATGGTCATTTACTTATGCTTTATTACAAAATAATTGTGATGAGAAATACATAGGAAGAGTCATTTCATACAACGATATGTTATTTATGCTTTCATGTGTACTTACAACTTTGTTTATTGGATTAATGGCAAGTTTAACTTCTGTAGATATAATTACTATTCTTTTGGGAGTGTGTTTTTTTGCATTTGCTTTTTATTATACAAGGATTTTAAAATGGATATAAATGAAAAAGTTTTGTTACTTGCAATATTAAAAAAAGAAGAGAAAGAGTCTTTACATGATATTGTTTTAAAACTAGAAAATACTGGATTATTCAGTTTAAAAGAGGGAAAAAAGTTATTAAAAAAGCTTAAAAATGAACAATTTATTGGCGACTCTTTTTTAACTTTTAAAGGTGATGTAATGGCAAAAGATGTTGAACAAGAATTTAAAATATAAAAGGGAAATAAATGATTTTAGATTACAAAGATATAAACGATTTAAATAGATATAAAATTATGTCAGGAACAGTAATTCCACGACCAATTGCTTGGATTGTTACAGAAGATAACGGTATTTTAAATGCTGCACCTTTTTCTTATTTTATTCCTATTTCTTCAAATCCAGCACTTTTACTTGTGGCAATTGGACAAAAAGATGATGGAAGTCCAAAAGATTCTTTGGCAAATATTTTAAAAACAAAAAAAGCAACTATTTGTTTTGTAAATAAAGACAATGTTGAACAAGTCCAAAAATGTGCAATGCAACTTGGAAAAGACGAAAGTGAAATTGAGAAATTTGAAATTGAAGTAAAAGAAATTATGGATGGATTTCCTCCTATGATTGCCTCTTCTCAAAGTGCAATGTTTTGTGAATATTATGATACTTATGAAATAAAAGGAGATATAACACCTGTTATTTTAGAGTTAAAATATCAGTTTATTGAAGATGATAGAATTAATGAAAGAAATCATGTAAATGTTGAAAATATTGGAAGATGTGGAGTAAATTTTAAAGCTTTAGTTGATTTATAAAAATATTTATATAAGGATTTAAAATGTCAAATGATAAATTATCTGTTTGACTTGCTCAAATACTCACAAAATTTAATAGTGGTGAAAAGTTACTATTCAAGAATTAGCAGAAGAATTTAATGTATCTACAAGAAGTGTTGAAAGAGATTTAAAACAGAGGTTACACTAGCTTCCTATCAAAAAAGAAAATCAATATTATTCTTTGGAAGAATCTGCCTTAGGAAAACTAAATTTTAATGATATAAAAAATTTTGCAACTTTTAGTGGTATAAAATCTCTTTATCCTTCTTTGACAAATCCAATTTTTAGTAGAAATTCTAAATGATAAAATTAACAAAACTTTTTTAGTAAGAAATAATGGTTTCGAAGATATTGAAAATAAAAAAGTTGAATTTGAAAACTTAAGTAATGCAATACTAAATCAGCAAATTATTGAGTTTGAATATAAAGATAGAACCATATAAACTTATAAACACAAATGGTATTTGGTATTTAAGTGCAAATGACAATGAAAAGTTAAAAACTTATAGCTTTTCCAAAATAAAAAATCTAAAAATCACAAATGAAACTTTTAAACAAAATCCAACACTTTTAAAACAGATAGAAAAGGATGAAATGAACTGGGTTTCAAACGAAGTTAAAGAGGTTAAACTACAAGTAAATAATAGTGCAAAAGATTATTTCTTAAGAAAAAAAGTTTTATTAAATATGGAAATAATTGAAGAAAATGAAGAGTATTTTGTAGTATCAACAAAAATAGCTTTTGATGATGAAATTTTAAATATAGTTAAATATTGGATTCCATATATTAAAATTATATCTCCTTTTGAATTAAAAGATAAGTTGCATAAAGTTCTGGAAAACTATTTAAAAATAGATTAATATTGTTTTACGCGCTTATAGAAGAACAAAAATCAAGTAATCAAACATGATGAATTATGAAATAATTAAAGTGAAAATTATTTACTCTTTACAAGTAAAACTGCAGTTATATTCTATAAAAGAGTATATTTCTTTCAAAAAATAAAAAAATCCGACACAACCTGTCGAAACTCAATGTTAAACTTCTAATATAAATTAAAATTAGGAGTTAAAAATGTTACCAATATTACCTTTTGTATTTGGTGGAGCAATAGGAACTAGTGTAGGATTTGCTTTAAAGAAATACTATGACGAAAATGAAGATGAAATCTATGAAAAACTTGATAGGGGGTTTACTGTATATAGATGAATGGATAGATGAAAAACTTATAGCTTTAGATAAATATAAAGATAGTTTAAATGAAGATGAAAATAGTTTTTCAAATAATGTAGAAGAAGAGATGAATCTATAAAGTTTATTTGAAATGAAGAAAAAAGTTTATCATGACTTTTTTGTAAACTTTGTAAATTCTTATGAAAACTGCAAAATGCAGATTTAGGAAAACTTGAATATCAAGAGATAGATTTTAACACAATAGTATTTGATGAAAAAATTTATGATGAAAAAGTACAAAATAATATAAATATCACAAATGATTTACTTTTTAAATCAAATAACTTATTAAGTGATATATTGTATAATCTAACCAATATTTTAGAGAAGAATAGTGATTATAAGAAGTTTAGTATAAAAGAAAAAGGACTTATTAAAGAGGCATTTTCACTTGCTAGATTTATACAAAAGATATGTTCTAGTGAAGATATAACAGAAGATACTGTAGTTAAGTTTAGCAATATAATCTCAACAATTGAAGAAGAAAAATAGTTAAGGTTTTAAAAACTCTGCTATTTCTATATCTAGGATTTGAGAAATTTTAAGAAGATGTTCTAAGTTGAAATGTTTGCCATTGTAGTAAATCTCAGCTCCTGAAACTACAGATACAGATTTATACCCCATCTGTAATGTGGATATAGCAAAATAGTAAATTCTAAAAGTGATGTTTTCAGCCCAAAGGATTTAGTAAATATGAGTCCGATTTGTTTAAAGTGTGTAGAAAAGATGGAAAGAAGAAGTGTTAATAAACTTGATAGTGTGATTGATAGTTTGTTTAGTATATTTAAAAAATAAAAAATTAAATTTAAGGAAATAAAATGCCAATACCAATAATAGGGGCTGCAATTGTAGGAGTTGCCATTGTAGGTGGAATATATAAATATTTTAGTGAAGATGAAGAAGATAATGCAAGTGATAATAAAAATAAAAAATTTGAATATGGTTCAACTATTATTATTGGACCACAACGAAGTGGAAAAACTCATTTAGCAAATTGGTTAGTTGATAATAAATTACTTGATGAATATATCCCAACTGATTATACAATGAAAATTAAAGATTTTCTTGATTATTCTGGACATTATGAAGATGCAAATTATTGGGAAAATGATATTAAAGATAAAACAAACATTTTTTATTTATTTGATTTGAAGAAATTTATAAATCAAGTAAATTATGAAAATGGAAATAAAAAATATAACGATGTTGTAATAAATCAAATTTCTTTTTTCACAGAACATTTAAAAGAAAAAGTTAAAGATAAAAAAATAATTATTATAGGAACTCATTTTGATAAAATAGATAATGCTAAAGCACAAGAAATTATAAGTAAACTAAAAAATAATAATATTGATTTAGGAAAAGCAAGAATTATATATGGTAGCTTAGATAATAAAGAAAATGCCTATAAATTAGAGCAGAAAATAATAAATGTATTAAAGGAGTTTTGAAAATGGCTGTTTATGCTTATGTACAAAGTGCCGAAAATGACGGAACAGTATTAATTGTAAAAGATAATGAGTTAAAGAATACAAGTGCTGATTTTTTAGAATTTATGCCAAAAATAAGAGAATTTATGAAATTAGCTCATAATCAAGAACGACCAACATATATAAAAAAAGGAGACCAACATATTTTTGTAAGTTTTCATAGAGAAAGAGATGAGGCAAATAGAAGAAGACAATTTTTATTATCTTGGAATACAGCAGATAGTAAGGATATGATTTTAGAAACAGCTAAAAAAATTGGTGTAACAGATGAGTTTGACTATAATAATTTAGAAAAAAACAAATCAAAACCAAATATAATTTTTTATATTTTAATTATAGTTGTGGTTACAATCTTATATAAATTATTTCAAAAGTAGGAGAAAATTATGAAATACTTAAGTAGGAGAAAATTATGAAATACTTATTGCCCTTAAAAAACGAAAGACAAAAATACCATTTTGAAATATCAAATGACGGAAAAGAGCTAAAAAAAAGTAATATAATTTCAGTAGTAAATGATAATATACCTGATTTACAAAATGGTGTTATATATGTTAAATCACCGTTTCAAAAAGATGAGTATTTTGATATAACAAAATTTAATCAACAATCTCAAGATAAATGGAGAGAAATTATTAGCGAATTATCTTCAAAAATAGGTGCTACAAAAATAAAAACAACTTTATTATTAGAAAAAGAAGATAGTACAAATGTTGACACAAATAATGAATTTGAAGTCAAAGGGTCTGCAAATTATAAACTTGTTGATGGAGATGTTTTTATAAATAATGCTAATTCTTCAAAAAGAAAAAATAATGAACAATTAAAATCATCTTTAGAGTTTGAAATAGAATTAAAAGGAGAAAAACAATCAATTGAAGAAGTTGAAAAGTGGGTAGAAGATGAAAAAATAGATAAAAGTAAGAATCTTATTTTTAGGATGCTTTTAGACCAGTTTAAGAATAATAATTTAGTAAAATATGAAGAAACACAAAAGATTGAACAGATAATAACAGGATTTAGTGAAGTAAATAATACATTATCAGCTATTGCAAATATTAAAAGCCCATTATTTAGTGTAAATATGCAAACTTCCTTAAATAGTACAAATAAAGATGAATTTAGAAAGTATGAAAAAATGGAATTCAAAATAGAGATACATTTTAAATAAATATTAGATAATGTAATTGATAATCTTATTTTATTAAATGTTAATATTAAATCACAAGAAATTCATATCATCATAAACGGTTTTATGAGTGATGAAATAGAAGATTATAAAGCTAAAGATTGGCAAAATGGATTAAAGATATTTTAAATCCAAATGAGCAAAAATTCTTATATTCAATATAATCTTATAAAAAACTTTATGAAGTTGATTCGATGTATAGAGAATCTCTCTTAAAAGAGATAGTAAATAAGGAGACTGTATCAACTACTTTAAAATCTTTATCTTTAGATTTATTTCAAGAAGGGTTTGACGATTTATCTCATAGATTTTATGAAAGAATAGATAATTTAAAAGATTTTTTTAACATAAAAGAACATGAAGCTAATTTAAAAAGATTAGATTCTGAAATAGAAAAATTGAAGAAGTGTATAGATAAAGGTTTCAATAAAAATTCAAATATCAATTATACAAAAAAAGTAACTATTAAAAAATATGGGAAAATAGACTTAACTACGGCTTACAGAATCTAATAAATAATAACTTAGCACCACTCATATTTTCATAAACGATTTTATGAGTGATATTTGCCTATAATTCATTTCATAATCTTGCGGAAAATAACGAGAAATATATTATGGTAATATACTCAACAAAACTAAAAAATAATAAAGTAGAAGCTGTAATTATTTCTAAAGATGAGTATGAAAGAAGCTTTGAAAGAACTAAAAGCAAAAAAAATATTACAATCTATCCAATCAGGATTAAATGATATAAAAACTGGAAAAACTCATTCTATAGATAAACTATGAGATGAATTGTGATTATTGAATACTCAGATAATTTTCTAAAAGAAGCAAAGCAACTATCCAAAAAAATTCAAACTCTTAAAATTTGATTTAAAACAAGCATTTGATGAAATAGAGGTTAAAAATGATTTAGGGGTTTATTTAGGTTATAATTTATCAGCAAATAGAAAATAAAATAGTATTAATCTCTATTTATTCAAAAACTGAAAAAGAAAATTCAAGTGATGAAAAATTAATTAACCTATTAAAAAGAATGCACAATACGTGGGTAAAAATGCAAAAGTATGAAACTTTTGCATCGCTGTTTTTTATAATTTTTAGATTTATACTGCTGTATTTCCGCAATGTCCACATTTTTTTGCAGCTACTGGAATTTCCATAGCACAATCACCACAAACTTTTGTTTTAGCAACTACAACATCTTCTTTTTTTAATTTATTATATGATTTGATAAACATAAACATAACAAACCCTAAAATTACAAATGAAATCGTATCATTTACAAATAAACCAAATTTAATTGCTGGAGCTCCTACTTTTTCAAGTTCTGCTAATGTAGCATAAGAATTGCCATCTAATGATATAAATAATTGTGAGAAATCAACTCTTCCCAGTAATAATCCAATTGGAGGCATAATTACATTTGTTACGAGTGATTTTATTAATGTTGCAAATGCAGCTCCAAAAATAAATCCAACTGCCATATCAACAACATTTCCCTTTATAAGAAAGTCTCTAAACTCTTTTAACATATCTTCTCCTAATATTTTTTTGAATTATAATCAAAATATCTTTATTGATAATAAAATAATGAATTGGTAACCAAAATGTAAGAAAAGGAAGATATATTGCAGAAAATTTTAAAAGGTAAAAAAATGAGTAATTTAAAACTACAAAATAAGATATTTTTAATATTGTTGCTTCCCATTGTTGCAATATTAATTTTATCTTTTAATTCGGTTTATGATAAATATCAAAAAAATCTAGAAATGAATGAGAGCTTAGAATATCTTTATTTTTTGAAAAATATTTCATCTTTAATTCATGATTTACAAAAAGAGAGAAGTATCTCAATTCTTTTTTTGGAAAGTTACGCAAAAGAGTTTGATAGTGAATATAAAAACCAAATTATTAAAAGTGATGAATCAATCAATAAATTAAATAACTTTTTAAAAGGATACACTTTTTCAAAGAATGAAGAATTTACTAAAAGAATTTCTAATTTTGAAAAAAGTATTAAAAATATAATTGAAATAAGGCAAAAAAGTATAAATTTACAAATTAATAAACAAGATTTAGAAAAAAACTATACCTTTGAAATAGACAATTTGACATATTTTATAGATGAATTACTTAGTTATTCAAATATTGGGAATTTATCAAAATATTCACAGTCATATATTGCTTTTAATAAATTAATTGAAAAATCATTTAATGAAGAAGAATATATTAGAAATATTTTTAATGTTGGAAATATTACCGGAGATGATTTTAATAGTTTTATAAGTTCTGTTTCAAAACAAAATTTGTATTTAGAAATTATAAAGGAGAATATTTTTAAAGAAAAGCTAGAAGATTTAAAGAAAATATATTCATCTAAAGATTTTGAACAGATGGATAATATGAGAAAAGTGATATTTCTAAAAACTCAAAAAAATGATTTTATGCTTAAAATAAAAGAACTTACTGGTTATGGTGGTTTGATTCATTTTTATAAAGATTATTTAGAAACAAAAGATGAAAACTTAGTAAATAAAATACAAGCAAAACACTCTTTGGTTTTAAAAGTAATTAAATCTTATGAGAAATTTGAATCAACAAGTAATGAAGAAAAAGAGTTATTAAAACAAATAAGAGATACTTTTGATTTAATTCTTTTAAATACAAGTGAAATTTCTTTTAAAGAAAAAATCGATAATAAAAAAGCAATAAATGCGATAGATAAATTATCAAATAGCATTTATGGAATAGATTTAAATTGGAAACAAAATTCGAATAATAAATTAATGATGTTGATAAATCAAGAAAATAATCTATTTGACAATCTAATTTTATATGTAAATGATGAAATATCAAATTTTAGAAATCAAATAATGTATGAATTACTTTTTATAACTATCTTAATCTTAGCAATAATTTTTAGTATTGTTTTGATGACAAAAAAACTGGTTTTATCAATGAATAAATTTCAAGTTAATTTAAATGAATTTTTAGCATATTCAATGAAAGAAAAAGATGATGTAATATTGCATGACATTCAAGGAAATGATGAATTTGCTATTATGACAAAAGAAATGAATAAACAAATTATTAAAATTGAACAAATACAAGAACAAGATAAAAAGGTAGTTTTAGAGATTTCAGATGTAATGGAAAAAGTTAATAATGGATTTTTTGAATATACAATAAAACAAAAAGCAGTTACAAAAGATATAGAAGATTTGAGATTTATTATAAATAAAATGTTAAATAGAACAAAACTAAAAATTGATAATATAAATCTTTTATTAAATAGTTATAGTCAATCAAACTATTTATTTAAATTAGATGAAGTTCAAAAAAGAGGAATGTATGGAGATTTTGGAACATTGTGTACAGCAACTTTACTTTTAGGGCATTCATCATCTGAATTAATTGCAATGATTACAAATGCTGGAATTGAGCTTGAAAATAATACAAATATTCTAACTATTTCTTCAAACGAACTAGCTCTATCTTCAACACAACAAGCAAGTTCGCTTGAACAAAGTTCAGCTGCTTTGGAGCAAATAACTTCAAATATAAAAAATAATAATGAAAATATGAATCGTATGATGAATATTGCAAATGAAGTAAATGAAGCTTCAAATATTGGAAGTAACTTTGCTTTTAAAACTTCAACTTCTATGGATGAGATAAACGATAAAGTAAAAGCGATAAATGAAGCAATTACAATAATCGACC
>JAIELU010000194.1 GCA_019752775.1 Campylobacterales bacterium
TATAAAACAGGCAAAAAAATTTGATGTAAGTATTTATATTTCAAGTATAAAAAAACTAATAAATCATCTTTTTTTACTTGATAAAATGGATCAATTTGCATACTCCAAATACCACTTGTTTTATATGAAATAATTTTTAGATTCTCAAATTCTGATTCTATTTCAGAGATTTTTTTATATATAAAGTTATCAGTAGCCACAAATTTCACCATTTTTATAGTATTACTAACATCTATTTCTTCAACTGTCATATTATCAATAAGTTTTTTCACAAGCATTCTTCCTGCGATTTTTTCAGGATAAATAACTTTAAAAGCTCCTATTTTCGTCAAAATTTCACCATGAGTTGAATTTATGGCTTTTGCAATAATTGTTTTGTTATTTAAATCTTTTAAAGCCATTACAGTCAAAATACTAGCTTCTATATTTTCACCAATACTTACAATCACTGTATTTAAATTATAAATTCCTATTTCTTCTAATGCTACTTTACTTGTACTATCAATTATGTAAGCATTATCCACATATTCACTTATTTCTTGTACTTTTTTTTCATCATTATCAGCTGCAATTACTTTCACATCTAATCTTGACAAACTTTTTGCAATATAAAATCCAAATTTTCCTAAACCAATAACAGCTACTGTTTTCATATTATAATTTTTCCTACTGGGTATTTAAAATGTTTTGTTTTTGCTTTTCCAACTAAAATTAATCCAAAAGCAAATACACCTAATCTTCCTGCTATCATTAAAATAATTATGATACTTTTTCCAAAAGTATCAAACTGCTGAGATAAACTCAAAATATCACCATTTCCTGTTGATACACCAACTGTTCCAAAAGCTGAAACTACTTCAAATAAAATCTTTATAAAAGGAAAATTTTGTGTTTCAACCAAAATTAAAACAGCAAAAAGTACAAAAAACGAAGAAGAAATAATAATTGCTAAAGCCTTATTTATCATTTTTTGCTCTATTCTTCTTTTAAAAATACTTGGCTCTTGATTACTTTGTTTTAATATATAAACCACAGTAATTACTAAAATAGCAACCGTAGTGATTTTCATACCACCTGCGGTACTTCCTTGTCCAGCTCCTGTCATCATAAATAAAGTTGAGAAGAACAAAGAAGAGTCCTTTAATGAAGAAAGATCAATACTATTAAATCCAGCTGTTCTAAAATTTACCGATAGAAAAAAAGCATTTAATATTTTGTCATAAAAACTCAATTCTCCAAAAGTTTTTGGATTATTCCACTCTATTGATAAAAATAAAACCATACCGGCTAATATTAAAATAATTGTTCCATAAATCATAATTCTTGTATGAATAGTAAATCTTTTTGAGAATTTTCTATTTTCATAAATTTCAATCAAAACAAAATACCCCAAACCTCCTAAAATTATTAAAAAACAAATAGTAACTAAAGAAATTGTGTCACTTTTATATCCCATTAAACCATCAGTAAAAAGCGAAAATCCTGCATTATTAAAAGCACTTATACTATGAAATATTCCAAACCAAAGAGCTTTACTAAATTCATATTTCCCTAAAAATTGAATTGTTAAAATAACTGCTCCAATAAATTCTATAAATAATACAAAAAAGAAAATCCTTTTCGCAAAACCTCCAACATGAAGATTTGGCAAATCCATAGATTGTTTCATTGCTATTTTTTCATCAATATTTAATTTTTGTTTAATAACTATAAAGAAGATTATTACTAAAGACATATACCCAATTCCACCCATTTGAATAAGAGCTAAAATAATAAATTCCCCTAAAAAAGTAAAGTTTTCAGAAGTACTTGTGACAATTAATCCAGTAACACTTGTAGCACTTGCTGCTGTAAAAAGTGCATCTATAAATTTAAGCTCACCAATATGACAAATTGGTAAACTTAAAAGTATAGCTCCAATAAAGATTATTAATATATAACCTAAAAATATTGATCTTACATATTTATGTTCCATAATTTTCCTATGACTCTTGGTTATAAGAAAATCTATAACCAATACCAGACTCTGTTTTTATGTATTTTGGTCTTGTAGAATTTTCTTCGATTTTTTTTCTAAGTGTATTTACATAAGTTCGTAAATATTGCATCTCATTTTGATAACCTGTTCCCCAAACTTCTTGAAGTATTTGTTTATGGGTTAAAGTTTTATTTGTATGTAACATAAAATATTTCAGTAATTCATACTCTATTGGAGTTAGTTTTAGTTTTTCAGATCTTAAAAATATATCCCTTGATGTAATATCAAGTTCTAATTCATTACAAATAAATTTACTTGTCATTTCACCATTAATATTATTAATTTTTCTTCTTAGATTTGCTCTAATTCTTGCAAGTAATTCATTAACAGAAAAAGGTTTTGTAATATAATCATCAGCTCCCGCATCCAAAGCTGCAACTATTTCTTTTTCATCATGTCTTGCTGTTAGAACGATAATTTGAAGTTTAGAAATCTCTCTTATTTGTTTTATCAAATCCTTTCCATCTCCATCACTTAATCCTAAATCTACTATTAATAAATCAGGATTGTGACTTAAAAACATCAGTAAGGCATTTTTCTTACTTTCACTTGAAATATAATCAAATTCATACTCTTTAAAAGTGATTTCTAATAACTTCTTAACGGATAAATCATCTTCAATTATGTGTATTAAATATTTATTCATAATAATTTTGCTCTTTTTACCATTGGTAATTCTATTTGAATTAAAATACCTTCATTTTGTGAAATTGCTTTTATCTCACCATTATGAAGTTTAACTATACTTTGACAAATTGCCAAACCTATCCCACTTCCTGAAATATCATTTGTATCTTCAAATCTATAAAATTTATCAAAAATATTTTTTAATTTCTTTTTATCAATATATTCAGTTTCATTAAAAATTTTAATTCTTATGAAATTGTTTAGATTTATTATTTCAAAATAGATTTTTGTATCAGCTTTTGAGTACTTAAAAGCATTATCAAATAAATTTACAATTAGTTGAGTCAAAAGAGTATTATCACCCCAAAATAGGCTAAGTTCATCGATTTTTAAATCAAGTTTCTCTTCACTTTGTATTTGTGAAAATTCATTTAATGCAACACCTACAATATCTTCAAAATCGCACCATTCAAGTTTTAAATCAATTTTTCCACTTGATAATCTTGTACTATCTAAAATATTTGTGATTAGTCTTTTCATTCTATGTGAAGCATAATTTATATCTTCATAAAGATTATATTTACTTTTTTCATCAAGATTATCATTTGATAATATTAAATTTATACTTCCATGAATTGTAGAAAGTGGGGTTCTTAAATCATGTGAAATAATATGTAATAAACTCTCTCTTATTTCATTTTGTTTAGTTTGAGAATTCAGATTTTTTGCTTGAATTGTAATAATCCAACCAACAATTCCAAATATAAAAAAACTCCAAACATAAAGTTCATTGTGAACAGAAAAACTATAAAGTGGTGGAATATATAAAAAATTCAAGAAAACAACACTTAATAATGTCATAAATAAAGTTGCTTTAACATTTCCATGAATTGCTACAACAATAACAGGAATGATATGTATTAGTGTGATATTTATAATAGCTAAAGAACCTCTAAAAATATAACTAATTAATGTAATTATTAATAACATTCCTAAAGCTTTTAGTATGTAAGAATATTGTTTGTATTTAATCAAAAGATTTTTCATATTAAGCTTTTATTAATTTAACTATTAAAATCAAAGTTAATATACCTAAAACACTTAACATAATAATATTAGAAATGGACATCCTATTCTCCTATGAGATATTATGTCCATTATATTGGAAATTTTGTAAAGAGCGAATCAAAATTTTAAAGATAATATCAAAATTTTATAAAGATAGTTATTTGTTTTTACTATATTCTTCTTTTAGTTTAGAATATAAGTCATCAAAACCTACATCATCCATTTTTTCTAGCAGTTCAACCATTACAACATTGTCTTCATTTCCATTCCAAACTTTGATGTAATGTCCTTCTTTATATCCATTATCTTGTCTAAATTGATTTAAACAATTTTTACCAATATAAAGTTTTTGTAACCACATAAATGATAATCCAGATATTTTACAACATCTAAAAAATTGGTCAATAAATCTTTCAATTCCACTAAAAGATGGCATATTTCCTGTATCAATTGCTAGTGAAATATAAGATAATTTTTCAGCTTCATTTACCATAAGTTTTACATCAATATCTTGTGATGCTTCATAAATACAATGTGTATTTACCAATGAAACTGCTTTTGGAACATTTGTTTCTTGTAAAATATAAGACATTAAAAAGTGCCAAATATCCACAAGTTCCACATGAATATTATTCATATCAGGTTCAGAATTGATATTTTTCCAATGTTTCCAAGGAGTTGATTCAATAAGTTCTGCAACTTCCATATGAATACATCTAAGCCAATTTATCTCTTTTCCAAACTTAGTTACACCTAACTCCCAATTATTACCATTTGTAGAATCATTTAGCTTTTTTTGTAATAAAAACATTTCTTCTAATTTATGAGGAAAAGAAGAAACTTCTTCAAGTAGTGAAGCAAGTGGTAAACACTCTTCTATTACATTATCTAAAGCAGAATTTGTTACTAATAACTCTTTTTCACCTTTTAATATATGTAAAATTAATGAAACTAAATAAGGAATTTCATTTTTTTCTTCCCAACTTAAAACATCATCTGATGTAACACCAGCATACTGCATAAAATTTTCAATACTTCCAAAACCCAATGACCGAATACTCTCTTTAAAATCTTTATATAACAACTCTGACTCCTATTTTAATGGTAATTTTATTACGAATTTTGTTCCAAGATCTGTATTATATACATTAATTTTTCCACCACTATGTTCTTCAATAATAGTTTTGCTCATATATAATCCTAATCCTGTTCCATTTTTATTATTTTTAGTTGAAAAATATGGGTCAAATATCTTATCAATAACTGTCTCTTTTATTCCACCTGCATTATCTTCAAATTCAATAAATAAACTATCATTTTTTTCATAAGTACTAATATTTATAAATCTATTTTCAATCTTTTTTTCCATCATTGCATCTGAAGAATTTTTTGCTAAATTTATAAAAACTTGAACTATCTCATTTAAATATATTTCCAAACTTGAAGTTGAAGTATTTTCATAGTTTATTTTAATAGAATTTAATTTAAATGAATATGCTAGAAAATCCATAGATTTTTCAATAACATCTTTTATATAAACTTCTTCTTTTTTCTTATTTGGTTTAAAATAATCTCTAAAATCATCTATTGTTTTTGACATATAATCAAGCTGAGAACCAACTTGACAAACTACATCTTCAAGTAATTCATCTGAAATTTCACCATCAACCATTTTTAATAATGGTAGTTTCTGAATTAAAATAGAAACTGCTTGTAAAGGTTGTCTCCATTGATGGGCAATCATACTTATCATCTCGCCCATTGCTGCTGATTTTGATTGTTCTACCAATAAATTTTGTTGATTTTTTAGTTCAATTTGAGAACTTATATCTTCTCCAATTGCATCATAACTTATAATATTTCCAATATGGTCAAAATTTGGATGAATTGTAGTTTTCACCCAATAAACTTCACCATTTTTTTTACAATTTTGAATCTCACCTTGCCACATATTACCAGTTTTTATAGTATCCCATAATTTTTCAAAAACTCTCTTTGACATATCAGGATTTCTTAAAATATTATGTGTTTTTCCAATCAATTCAAAAGATTCAAAACCAGAAATTCGACAAAAGGCACTTGAAACACTTATTATAATTCCATTTATATCAGTTCTTGACATAATTACATATTTATCAACAATATCAATAGATTTATTTAAAGCACTCTCTATTTGAGCTATTGATTTTGAATAAATATCTAAAATACTAGAAAAAATCTCTTCAAAATAAAAAACTATTTTTTGAATTAACTCTTTTGATTGAAATTTTAATTTAAAAGCAAAATCAACTAAAGCACTTTTAAAAGAAGAATATAACAAAAAAAGTTCACTTGATTTAATATTTTGTTTTTTTAAATATTTAATAAAATCCATAATAACAATAGAATTTTCAACTTTTTCTTGATTTCTTACAACTTGAATATAGTGTTCAATAACACCAAAAGCGTATCTTTTAATAAATAAATCTTTATCAATAGAATAATCATTTATTATTTTCATAACAGCAGGCGAACTTATCCAAGTTCGAATAATTGATATTTTATCTTTTTCTATTTTTTCTATAAAATTATCTATTTGCATAATTCCTACTGTTTGTTGTTTTTTTCTACAAAAAAATTACAAGCATGACCACTCGAATTTTTCACTACAATTGAGGGAAGATATTTTGACTTAAATCCATAAGATTTACAGCCATGAGGCTGATTTTTTTCCCATGTAACAAAATAATAAACACATTTTTGACAAGCTATTCTTTTTTCCATATTCTTATTCTAATTTAAATTTCAACTTTACTTTGTATCGCTTTTGAAAGAGACAAAATATCTACATTTTCCAAGCTAACACCTGTTGGTACACCTTGTGCAATCTTTGTAAACTTTATATCATGATTTTTTAACTTATCTTCAATAAATAAAATAAAAGCGTCATTTGCAATAGATGGAGTTATTGCAAATAAAATATTTTCAACTTCGTTATCATTTATAAATTTATGTAAAGAATCAAGTACTTCTTGATCCAACTCATCAATAACAAAATATTTTCCATCAAATTGTCTTGAATCTTCAATTACAAAAATATCTTTAGCACTTTGAACAATACAAAGTTTTGTATTATCCCTTGATTCATCTAAACAAACCTCGCAAATTTCATGTTCACTCATAGAACCACAACGAACACACTTAGTGATATTTTTAAGAGCATTTTCAATACTGTGAGCAATTTTAATTCCACAATAATTATCATTCATAACAATGTGATATGCAAGTCTAAGAGCTGATTTTTTTCCAATAGTAGGTAAAGATTCAAATGCTTCAACAAGTTCGTAAAATTTTTCTAATCCTTTATTCATAGCGGGATTATATCTAAGATTTTTAATAAGTTATATTAAATATCAATGTTAGCTTTTGGGCTATATTGTTAAACTTTTAAGTACATTTAAAACTTCTTAATCAAATCCTCAAATACAGCACATAATCCCTCAACTTCTTTAACCGTAGTTTTTTCTCCAATACTATGAATAGTATCGTTTATAACTCCAAACTCTATGGCCTCTATTCCAAATGCTCCAAAATATCTAGCATCACTAGTTCCACCAGCTGTTGAGTGTTTTGTAATAATTCCTAAAACTTCTTTTATTGAAGTTTCCATAGCTTTTACAACCTTCGATTCTTTGTTTGTCACAAAAGGAAATGAACCTTGAGTTGTTTTTAAAGTGTAGTTTAAATGTCCGAAGATTTTTTGGATATAAACTTCAACATCTTCTTTTTTTGTATTTGTTGAATTTCGTACATTAAACATCAAATCTAGTTTGTTTGGTGTTACATTTGTTACTTGCATTCCTGCTCTTATATCTGTGATTACCAGTTTACTTGGGGCGAAATATTCATCTCCTTTATCCAAGTCGTAACCTGCAATTTTTTCTAAAAGTGGAGCTATTTGATGAACTGGATTTATTCCTTTTTCTGGATAAGCTGCATGCCCTTGTTTTCCTTGGATTGTTAAATATCCATTTATACTTCCACGTCTTCCTACTTTTATAGCATCTCCAAAAATCTCTTCACAAGTGGGTTCGGCAACAACTGCATAGTTTGGAATCATATTTATTTCTTTTAAATGTTCAAGCATTTTGATAGTTCCGTAAGTTCCTTCACCCTCTTCATCACTTGTCATTAAAATACTTAATGTTCCATCAAAATCAAGAGCGTGTTTACAAGCATACAAAAAAGCCGCATCACCACTTTTCATATCTTGAGCACCTCTTGCACTTATTATTCCATTTACAACATCAGCAGCAAAGGGGTCAATTTCCCACCCATCTCCAACAGGAACCACATCAATATGTCCTGCAAAACATAAGTGTTGAGGATTTTCATTAAATTTCTTATAATAAAATCTATTTTTTACATCTTCCATATCAATTTTTATACAAGTCCACTCTTTTCCTAAATATTCTTCTATAAAATCAAATGCTCCATCATCTTTTGGAGTTAGTGATTTAAATCTTAATAATTTTTGAAATAATTCTATAATAGTCATTTATATATCCTTTTAATTATGGCAGATTTTAGCTAACTTAACTTTATTTTGTTATAATAAAACTTATTAAAAAAGAATTATTTATTATTATTTAATCACAAAAAAGGACTTATATGGGAAAATTAGAAAAATCATTTTATTGGCTTTGTTTTATGTTGGCAATATATACAATAATAGGTTTTACACTTATTCCAGTTGTTTTAAAAAATGAATTAATCAAAAATTTAGATGAAAATCTAACTCAAAAAACAAATATTGCAAAAATTGAATTTAATCCTTTTAGCTTCAAAGCAGTAATTTATGATTTCAGATTAGCTGATGGTAATGACACAACTACACTATATTTTAAAGAATTTTCTGTAAAGTTTGCTTTTTTGAAATCAATAAAAAATCTAAATATTAGCTTCAAAGATATTCTGTTAAAAGATGCTTTTGTAAATATTCTTGAAGAAAAAGATGGAAGTATAAATTTAACAAAACTTTTAAAACAATCAGCAATAGATGAAAAAAAAGAAGAAAAACCAACAAATTCTTCAAATATTGATTTTTTAGTTTCAAAGTTTGTACTTGATAATGCCAATATAAGATATGCAAAGGAAGATGAAATTCCTTATTCATTAGACTTAAATAATATAAATTATACTTTATATGATTTGGGAACTTATAAAAATATTCTTTCATCAAATGATTTAAATTTTAAACTAAATGAACATACAAATATTTCAATAGGAGGAGCTTTTAACTTAGTACCGTTTAAAGCTTATGGGAAAATTTCTATTGAAGATTTAAGAATAAAAGAGTTATTAGCTTATAAAAAAGATTTCTTTAATTTTGATATAAATGAAGAAGCAAATTTAAATTTAATACTAAATTATAATCTTGATACTACTGAAGATTTAGCTTTACAACTAAGAAGTGATAAATTTGAGTTTAATAATATAAATCTTAATCAAAACAAAACTTCAATAGCAAGTCTTGATAAACTTGATATTAAAACTTTTACCTTTGACTTACAAAAACAAGATATAAACCTTGATAATATTGATTTTAATACCCTAAAAGCAAATATGATTTTAGACAAAAATGGAATAAATTTTGCAAAACTTATCAAAGAAACTACAAATACAAATGAGATTAAAAAACAAGATGAAATGCCTACAGTTAAAAGTACTAAAACAGAAGAAATATCAAAACCATGGAATATAAATCTATCAAATACTAGATTAAATAATAGTGATTTTGTTTTTTCTGATAAAGTCAACAATAATACAACTCAAAGTAAAGCTTTTAATATAAACTTAGATAACTTAAAAATCGTAAATTCAGATATAAATTTAGATAATTTACTTTTAAAAGCTCCAACACTTTCATATGATGACAATAAAAATAATTTATTTATTTCATCAAACAATACAAATATCTCTCTTAATAAACTTAGTTTTAAAGATACGATTTTAGATATTAATAAAATTGAAGTAACAAAAGATAAACTTACTTTAAATGACAAAAAATCAAATTTTGATTTAGCTTCTAATAAAATAAATCTTTTGATAAATAAACTAAAAATTGCGAATAATAAAACTTCTTTTGATGATGTAAGTTTAAAAAGTTCAACTCTTGATTTTGATGATAATAATTCAAAAATGCAAATTAATGGTTCAAATATAAATCTTGATATAAATACCTTTTTACTTGATAATGAAAATATTTCTATCAAAACTATAAAACTTGCCAAGCCATCTATAAAAATGAGTGATAAAACAAATAATATAGAACTTAATGCAAAAGATATTCAGCTTCAAATCAATAATTTAATTAATAATAAAGATGATTTATCAATAAACTCTATTAAACTTCTTGAACCAAATCTTAATTTTTCAAATACAAGTGATGAAACAAAAATAGAAGCAAAAAATTTAGATTTAGAGATAAAAAAACTATCTAATTCTAAAAAAGGTTTCAAAATCGAAAATACAAATCTAAATAAACCTAATATTTCTGTAATTTTGGCTAAAAAAGATTTTGTAAAAATAGAAGAAAAAAGTATTGAAAAAACTGAAATTACTACAAAAATAGAAACAAATAAGAAAAAACAAGAAAATAAATCACCAAAAACAAAAATCGATATTGGACCTGTGAATATTAAAAATGCAATATTCACTTTTGAGGATAAAAATTTACCAATTCCTTTTAAAACAACTGTAACAAAACTAAATGGGAAAATCTCAGAGTTTAAAAACACAAAAGCAGGAACTACAGATTTAGAAGTAATAGGTGTAGTTGATGAATATGGAGTTGCCAAAATCACAGGAATTGTACATCCAAATAATATAAAAATATTAACAGATATAAATCTGATTTTTAATAATATTGCTATAAATAATTTTACTCCTTACTCAGGTAAATTTGTAGGAAGAGAGATTAAAAGTGGGAAATTAGATTTAGATTTAAAATATAATATAGAAAAATCAAACCTTGAAGCTAAAAATAATATAGTTATTTCAAAACTAGAACTAGGAAATAAAGTGGAAAGTCCTGATTCTATCTCTTTACCTTTGGATATTGCTATTACTTTATTAAAAGATTCAAAAGGAATTATTAATATAAATCTTCCCGTTTCAGGAAATGTGGATGACCCACAATTTGCAATAGGTTCTATTATTTGGAATGCTTTTATAAACTTAATGACAAAAGCTGTAACAGCACCTTTTTCTCTTCTTGGGGCATTATTTAACTTTAATGAAGATGAGATAAAAACTGTAAAATTTGCTCCTTTAGAAAAAGAAGTTGGACCTATTCAAAAAGAGACTTTAGATAAAATTGCTCAAATTCTAAAATCAAAAAGTGAAATAGCTATTGAATTAATAGCTTCATATAAAGAAAATGATGAAACTTATGCACTTAAAAAAGCAAACTATTTAGCAAGAAAAGATGATGATAGAAATCTAAAAAAAGAAGAAATTGAAATATTAATCCAAAAAGAAAATGTGGGAATATCAGATTTAGAAAAAATCGCAAAAAAAAGAGTAACAAACATAAATGACTATTTAGTAAAAGAAAAAGGAATAAATCCTAAACAAATTATAATAATAAATAAAATAGAAAATAATAGTTTTTCTATAAATCTAGATATTTCAAAAATAAAATAATAAAAAACTAAGAGCTAAAGTTTTATAACTTTAGCTCCAAACCCACCACTACTTGGATGTGCATCTTCAAAACCTCTAACTTTTGGATGTTGTTTTAAAGCTTCTTTAACTGCAAAAGCTAGTTTTCCAGTTCCAATTCCATGATAAACCAAAACCTCTTCAAAACCTGCAAGTAGAGCATCACTTAAAAACTTATCCAGATTTTCAAGAGCTTCTTCAGCTCTTTGTCCATGTAAATCTAGTTTAATATTTCCAGTTTCTGGTTTTTCAATAGTTATTGTTGCTTTTTTTGTGGGAATCTTTGGAGGTGGATTTCCACTTCTACTTATGTCTGCTAACATAACTTGAACTTTCATTCCCATATCATTTTCAATAAATGCTTTTGCACCTTTGATTGAAACGATTGTTCCTTTTGTATTTCGATATTTTACTCTATCTCCAACTGCCAATTCAACAGCTTCTTGAACTTTTTCAGTTTTTATTTCAACTGCCATTTTATGAGCAACATTTAAATGCTGATGAGATTCTCCAACAAGTTTCGCTTTAATAGCTTTTTTTGCTTCATCTCTAGCATCGTTATACTCTTTATGAAGTTTTGATTTTTCAGAATAAATATGTTCGTCAAGTTTTTCTTTTTGGTCTTTTAAATTTCCAGAGATTCTTTGCATATTGGCTATTTCATCATCAAGTTTTGCAATTTTTTGTTTATATTCTCGCTCTAAAGAACTACTTCTTTCAATTAATTCATTTAACTTATCTTTATCATCTCCGTAAACTTCTCTAGCTCTTTTCACAACACTAAAAGGAATTCCATATCTTGTAGCTGTTTCAAAGGCATAAGAACGTCCAATAGTTCCTTGTAAAAACTCATAGGTTGGTTTTCGGTTCTCTTCATCATAAAGAGCTGCTATTAGCTCAACATTTTCATTTGATGCCATTAAAGCAGCCAATCTTTTATGGTGAGTTGTGATAATTATTTTTATATCTCTTTGGATTAAATCTTCAACTATTACTTTAAATAAACTAGCAGCTTCATCTGAATCCGTTCCAAGTTCAATTTCATCAACTCCAACTATTGCATTTCTTGAAGCAAAAAGTTTTGAAAACTCTACCATTCGCCCTGCAAATGTCGAAATATCATTTTTTACACTTTGTGGATCATCTAAAACTGCATTTATTGATTTAAAATTACTCACAACCGTATCGTGGTGGGCTTTATATGGAATAAGATATTTTGAAAGAAAAACTGCTGCTAAAATAGATTTTAACATCATTGTTTTTCCTCCCGCATTTACTCCTGTAATCATAACTACTGATTTTGTAAAATCAATACTTATAGGTTTTGGATTACTTAATGCTGGATGACAAAAATCTACAAGTTTATTTGTACCACTTTTTGATGGAAGAATAAAGTTTTTATCCCCTGCTTTTGCAAAAAATAGTCTTGCTTGATAATGGTCAAATTTATCAAACTCTTTGTTTATAAACTTCAAAAATAATAAATTTTTTTCAAATAAAGATGAAATTTCTTTACATATTTTATATAAAATCTCTTCTTGTTTATTTTTTAAATCACTTTGTTTTTGTTTTAATTCAGAAATACTATGAGGAATCACATAAAAAAATCCAGAATTAGAACGATCAATTACAGAACCATTTAAAACATGATTAAATCCACCTCGAACCAATAAAGATTCTTCGCCATTAATATAATGAACTTGCGAATCTACAAGATAACTTCTTACTTTTGAAGAGTTAATAATCTTATAAAGACTTTGTTTTATTGTTTCTTTATTTTTTGAAATAGCATATTTTATATTGTCAAAATCTTCATTTATTCCATCTTTTAGATTTGCTTTATCATCAAAATAATCTGAAATTTTTATAATATCATTTGGAATAGAAATCTTATCAAGCCATTCGGAGAGTTTCCCATCAAAGTTAAATCTTTTTAGATATCTAAAATAGTTTATTATTTTAATAAATTCAAAAATATCATCAATTTTTAAAATACCTTGTTTTTGAATATGCATTAAAGGTGTATCTAAATTCTCAATTTTATTTGGTGCTTTTATGTCAAATTTTGACAACTCATTTATAAGTTTATAATGAAGGTTTATATCACCTTCTAAAATAATTGATTTTTCACGAGCTAAAAGTTTTGAGAAATTATCTATATAGTCTATTAAGTCTAGTTTTTTTAGTATATTTTGCATAATTTAAATTATTTCTTAGGTCTAAAAGCTTTTATAACTTCTTCATTACAAACCAAAAATGGTCCTTCCATTAAATCAATACAATATGGAATTGCTGGAAATACAGCATCTAAACACTCTTTTATTGATTTTGGTTTTCCAGGAAGATTTACAATTAATGAACTTCCTCGAAGTCCTGCTGTTTGTCTTGAAAGAATTGCTGTTGGCACAAATTTTAATGATTCTGCTCGCATTAACTCTCCAAAACCTGGCATCATTCTATCACATACTGATTCTGTGGCTTCTGGTGTTACATCTCTTAATGCAGGTCCTGTTCCACCTGTTGTTACCACTAAACAACACTTTTGATTATCAACTAAATCTTTTAGTGTATCTTCAATAGTTTTTTGATTATCTTCAATACATCTATAAACAGGTTCCCATGGAGTTGTCAAATAACTATTTATCGTATCAATAATAGCTTTTCCAGATAAATCCTCATATATTCCAGCACTTGCTCTATCTGAGGCTGTTACTATTCCTATTTTTGCTATTTTTTCACTCATAATAAATGTCCCTTTTCTTTTATATAATATACTGTTGCAAAGTTTTTAAAAAATTCTTTTGCTTTTGAAGCATCAATTATTTTATCAACTCCACCTAAATAAACTTCTATTTTTGTGCCTTTATCTACAAGCTTTTGAAGTTTTTCTTCACTCCACTCATAATAAAGAAGTTCTTCTAACTCTTTTATAGTTCCTAATTTGAAATATTTCGAAATATCTAAATTTGTTGGAAAAATTACATTTTGTAAAAATGATTGACAATAAGCATTTTCATCTTTTTTAAAATACATAAGTTGAGTTCTTTTAAATTTATCATCATAATTTTGAAAAAATGCTGGAGAAAAAAGTTGAAGTTTATCAACTCTTTTTTCTGAATTTAAAACCTCTTCAAAAGCTTTAATTGCACCATAAGAAAATCCAGAAATAGTGAAATCATTTTTGATTAAATATTCATCAAAAAGCTCTGATTCTTCAAAAAAACAAAAACCAGAAAAAAACTTATTAAAGGTCTTCAAAAGTTATTACTTCATTTTTAAGCATAATTTCTTTTAATCTATTTATCTCTTCCACGTTTTGTGATAATTCACTTCTTAAATCATTTTTTATATCTAAAAGTAATTCATCAACAGAATTTAGCATTTTATACTTATTTACAACATCATTAGCTGTTTTAAAAGCTTTTTCTAAATCTTCATGATTTATTGCGTATTTCTCTTTTTTTATAACTTCAACTCCAATAAATCCAGCTAAATCTCTTCTTATATTTTCACATAATTCTTGAAAAGAAGGATAAGTTGAATTTAATTTTTCAACACTTTCATCAAATAAAGCTACTTTTGTTTTTGAAATAAAAGCCTTTGAAGCTTGATAAATAGCTAAAATTTCTTTTTGTTTATCATCTAAAATCTTAATTTGTTTTTTACCAAATTCAAGTTTGTTTTTTGCCACTTGAATATCTGAACTATTTAATATTCTTTTATTATTTTTAATCATATTTAATAAAGCTTCATTAATTAGCGTTGCAAGTGCTGCTGAACTAAATCCAGCTGTTTCATTTACTAATTTATTTATATTTATTTCATGATTTTTACCAGTTAAATATAACTCCAAAATCTTTTTTCTGTCATTGATATTTGGTAAACCAACATGAACTCGTCTATCAAATCTTCCTGCTCGTAATAATGCATCATCTAAAACTTCAATTTTATTTGTTGCTGCAATTACTATAACTCCACTATCTCCATCAAATCCATCCATTTGAGTTAAAAGTTCATTTAATGTTGATTCTCTTTCATCATTTGATTTTCCACTTCTAGCTTTTCCAACCGCATCAATTTCATCTATAAAAATAATTGCTGGTGCACTTTGTTTTGCTTTTGCAAAAAGTTCTCGTACTCTTTTTGCACCCATTCCCACATAAATTTGCACAAAACTAGCTCCACTTTGATAAAAAAATGGAACATCAGCTTCACCTGCAACTGCTCTTGCAATTAATGTTTTTCCAACACCTGGAGGTCCAACTAATAAAACACCTTTTGGAAGTTTAACTCCATATTCAAGGTATTTTTGTGGATTATTTAAAAAATCTACAACTTCTTCAAGTTCTTCTTTAATTTCATTTATTCCAGCCACATCTTTAAATGTTACATTTGAAGTAACTGCTTGAATATTTGAATTTAAATCTTCATTTGATACTTTTACCCTACTTTTTGTAATTTCATCATCAAACGCTGTTGTTTGTTTTTTATTTTTATTAAAAAAATCTTTTACTTTATCTTGTTTAGCTCTTAACCATAAAGCTAGAAAAAGTAAAATAAATAAAAAAATAATTCCTATATAATAAGAACTTCCAGCTATATGTGAGCTACTTTTATAAATAGTATAAATAAATAATACCAGCAAAACAACTGCTGATAGTGCCATTAATTTAAAATTTTTATCTAAATTTTTATTATTTGAATCTTGCGACATTTTTATCAGCCTTTACTTCATAATCATCTATAAAAACCCAATCTCCAACTAAATCAACCGGTGAGTCTATTTCTATTTGATTGAAAAATTGATCTAAACCTAGATATTTTCCATTTTTAACTGATTCAACTAAAATTTCTAATTTTTGAGTATTATTTTTTCTAAAATTAAAGTTCTTTTCATCAATTATACTTACTAATTCATTGTATCTAATTTTTGCAATATCACCTTTTATCTGAGGTTTCATAGTGGCACTTGGAGTTCCATCTCTTTTTGAATATGTAAAAGCATGAACATGGGTTAGGGGAAATCTATAAAGATTTTGCATCGCTTCAGCCCATAATTCATCTGTTTCACCTGGATGTCCCACAATAAAATCTGTTCCTAATGCATATCCATTTGAACTTAAAAATTCAAAAAGTTCTAAATCAGATAAAACCTTATTTCTTCTATTCATTATTTGTAACATCTCTTTTGAAGTGTGTTGAAGTGCTATATGAAGATGTTTTGCCATAAATGGCTCATTAATTAACTCTTTAAATTCATCATCAATTTGAATAGGTTCAATGCTTCCCATTCTAATTCTTCGTACACCTTTTATCAAAGCCATTTTTTTAAGAAGTTTTGCCAAGGAAGTGTGTTGTTTTTTACCATAAGAACCTACATTTGTTCCTGTTAAAATAAACTCTCCAAAACCATTTGCAGCTAAAGTTGTAACTTGTTCTAAAATTTTATCTTCTGTATAAGATCTTGCATCACCTCTAACATAAGGAATAATACAATATGAACATCTAAAATCACAACCCTCTTGAATTTTAATAAACGCCCTACTTTTTCCAATAAACTCTTCAACAATAGTTTCATCAATATGAGTTAAATCTCCAGCTTGAAAAAATCTACTCTCATTTAATAAAAGTTCATTGATATTTTCTTTTTCTGAATGACCAAACAAAGAATCAACTTTATCTTCTTTAAAAAGTGCTTCACCTTTTGTCCAAACTCCACAACCTGTAAATACAACTCTTGGATCTTTTGGAAGTTTTTTCAAACCACTTATATAACCTCGTGCTGTACTATCTGCACTATTTGTAACTGTACATGAGTTTATTACAACTACATCAGCATCTTTTTCATTTTGAGTTACTTCAAAATCTTTTAAATTACTCATCATAACTTGAGTATCAAATACATTTGTTCTACAACCAAAAGTTTTAAAATATACTTTTGGTTTATTTTGTGAAAAATTCATAAATATTTATTTCCTAATTTATCTTTGTATAATTTCATCTTCCAAATCTTTTGGAACTTTTTTACTTTTTGATGCTGGTCCATAAGGATTATCTGTTCTATTAATATTAATTTGTTGAGTAGGATAAGCGATATAAATATCATCTTCTCTCATAAACGCATCTAAAATTTCTGTACTTATCGTACTTCTTAAAACTAATGCTGCATAAGAATTTGTTAAATACCAAGAAGATATTACAATACCTTGAGGTTCAACAAAAGTAAATACTCTAGGTTCTACTCCTGTTGCTCTCAATTGGTATTTATTTCTCATTTTAGAAAGTTGTTTTCTTGTAATATCTGTATAACCTTTTGAATAATGCTTTAAAATATCTCTTGCTATTTTTTGAGCTTTTTTATGATTTGAATCAAAAGTAATAGCAATATCAATTCCATCCCAAACTGTTCTTAAACCTGAATGTGTATAGTTAGCTATTAACTCTGAAAAAATATAGTTATTTGGAATAAAATATATTCTTCCTGTTCTTCTATTTGTTGTATATGAAGTTAAAGTAATATCTTCTCTAATTGTGATTTTGAATAAAGAAATATCTAAAACATCACCAACTGTTTCAACATTCCCTTTACTAACTTTGATTCTATCACCTACTTGAATTGAACCTGATGTTACAATAACCATCCAACCAAAAATAGACATAAACCAATCTTTTAATGCAATTGCAATACCAGCAGAAGCAAATCCTAAGATTGTTACAAGATATGATACATTATCTATATATGAAAATAAAATCAGCATTAAAATCAAAAATACCAAAGTAAAATTGATTATTTTGTTTATCATATAATAGTTTTCATTTTGAGAAAAATATCTTTTTAAAGCTAGTTTTACTAAAAATGCGATTACTAATAAAATCATAATTATTATAAAAATAACAACCATTTTTTGAACTTGTTGAGATATTAGGTTTTTAATCTCTAAAATAACTTGTTCTATTTTTCTTGTATATACCTCTTCG
Organism: Campylobacterales bacterium; assembly: GCA_019752775.1. Taxonomy (GTDB): domain Bacteria; phylum Campylobacterota; class Campylobacteria; order Campylobacterales; family Arcobacteraceae; genus Aliarcobacter. The sequence goes on from JAIELU010000194.1 coordinate 18,416, forward strand.
GTTGTAGATACAATTTCTAAAACCATTATAAAATCTTTTTTTTCTTTATCTAAATAAGTAATTTTTTCTTTATATTCTGGTTTCTGATCTAAATTAAATAATTCCAAATATAAAAGTAACTCTTCATCAAGTTTTGTAGTTAGAAAATCTATATCTTTTTCTAGAGTTTTAAATATTTTTTTATTATTCTCTAATTTTTTTATATGAGATAAAGAATTTATTATTCCAAAAGGATTTGTAATATTTTCATATTTATCAATCTCAGGAGGATTAATAAGCCCACCAATTGGTGAACCTTTATATTCATCAATTAATTCTAATTCATTTTCTTTAACTCTAATTTTATTGTGTAACTGATAAGTTTGTTCATCCGTAATATTTGTTTTTCTTTTTAAATTATCTCTCAAAACTGCAAGTTCTGTTGAAATTTTACTATATGAAAGATAGTTGGAATATCTTTTTAATAAAATATTATCTTTTAATTCAAAATCAATTTTTGAAATAGATTCAAGTAAAATATTTATTTGAGCTATATTTTGCATATTTTGCTCTTTACTTTTCAAATCTTCAAGTTCTTGATTCTTTTTAACTTCTAACTCTTTTTGAGCCTCTTCATATTTATCATTTATGATTTTTTGCTCAATTTGTTTAACTTCTGCTTTATCATTTTTATTAACCGTAGTTGTATCATTATTCTCAGCAGCCCATAAAAAGCAACTAATAAATAGTAATAATGCTAATTTTTTAATCAATTTAAAAACCTTTTAATATATTTAAAACATCATCTTTTGTAACTTCATTTGTGATTTTACAATCACCCAAACCAACAGGTAAAATAAATTTTATTTTATTATCCAAAGATTTTTTATCTAAGAAAAAATGCTCATAAAAATCTTCAACATCTTTGATTTCATAAGTTGTAGGAATATCATAAACTTCAAGTAATTTTTTCACTCTTAAGGCTTCATTTTCACTCATAAATCCCAATTTTACAGCTAAAGTATTTGCCATACACATACCAATTCCTACAGCTTCACCATGTAAATATGTATCATAGTTTGTTTCATTTTCAATAACATGACCAAAAGTATGACCATAATTAAGTGCTGCTCTTATTCCTAACTCTTTTTCATCTTGAGAAACTACATCTGCTTTTGTTTGAACAGATTTAGCAATAGCAATTCTAATATTTTCATCTGTTGTTAAATCGTTTTCTTCTAACCACTCAAAAAAATCTTTATTAAAAGTAACTGCCATTTTTACAATTTCTGCAACTCCTGCTCCAAACTCTCTTTTTGGTAAAGTTTTTAAGAAATTTGGGTCAATATAAACAGCAATTGGTTGATGAAATGCACCAACTAAGTTTTTACCAAATTTATTATTTATTCCAGTTTTTCCACCAACACTTGCATCAACTTGTGATAAAAGAGTTGTAGGAATTTGAACAAAATCAATTCCTCTTTGATAAATAGAAGCTGCAAATCCAGTCATATCTCCAATAACACCGCCACCAAAAGCTACAAGTAATGATTTTCTATCTAGTCTATGTGTAAAACAGTGAGCTAACATATCTTCAATTGTTTGCATATATTTGTACTCTTCACCATCAGGAATTGTGCAAACACTAAGTTCACGTGCATTTATTTTAGTTTTTAAATACTCTAAATGAAATCCACTAACAGTTGGATTTGTAATAATCACAACTTTTCTATCAAAATATAGTTCGTTTAATTCATCTATAAAAATTTCATAAGAGTTATCATGGGGTAAAGTTATTTTAACAGTCATTTTATCTATCCAAATATTTATTTAATAAGGATTCAATAATAGCTAAAAGAAAACTAAAAGAAGGTTAAAAACCCTTTTTTAGCTTAATTCTGTTAAATTTTGCATAATTGGACCACAAATAGCGTTTATACCTATTTGTGATAAAAGATTTAATTCTGAAACCTCTGTAACTGATGTTGCTATGAGTTTTATATCTAATGATTGAGTTAAGATTTTTAAAACACTTAAACTTTGTTTTGATTCCAATAAAAAGTATTTTGAAGCTTTGATATATTTAGGTTTTAACTCTTTTAAATATATATAATCATCACTATTTGCAATAAAATTAAATATTGCAAAACCAAAATTAAACTCTTTAAATAAGTTAACATACATAAAAGTATTTTTTAGATTTTTATTAAAACTATCTTCTTCAATTTCAAAAATAATATTCTGATTTTTCTCATTTTTATATTTAGTAAATAACTCTTTAAGAATTGAATAATTATTTAAATCTTCAATAAATAACGTTGGTAATTGAATAGAAATACTTTCGTTTAGATTTTTATTTATGTCTAAAACTTTATTTATTATATATAAATACACATCATTTAATCTATCTAACTCTAAAACAGAAGCGATAAAATCTTTATATGAAAGATTTTCTTCTTTATAATTTAATTCGAAACTGATTGTTTTATGTATCATATTTTTTAGGTTAATATCAACTACATTTCTATAAACTAATTCAAAACAATCTTCTTTAAGTGAAATATTAATTATATTTATCCATTGTTCTTTTGTTTTACAATTATCTATTTCTTCAATAAAATAGTATTCTTTTTCACTAAATAATTTTGCTTGAGAAATAACATAATCCATCTCTACAAATATAGAATTTATGCTTTTTTTATTCTCGTATTTAAATAGTCCAACAAACATTTTATTTTCTAATTCAACAAAAGTATCATGAACTTTTTTTATAAAAATTGAAACCATCTCTTTTGCATTTTTTTCATCAATATTTGGAATTAAAATAACAAATTCAGAACCATTTATTCTAGAAATAACACTAAAATCTTTTTTAAATTCTTCTTTCATTAAAATTGCAAAATTTCGTAAAATATTATTTGTTTTTTCATACCCTAGTGTTTTATTTAAAACATCAATTCTATGGGAAACAATAGTAATAAATCCTTTATTATTTGGGTTATCTTTATCTAAATATTCATTTGCTTTTAGAATAAAATATTTTCTATTATTTATTTTTGTCACTTCATCAATATATAAAAGTTCTTTATTTAATTTAAGTACATTATTAGTATTTATAAACATTTTTTCAATTTTATTTATCATACTATTTATACTTAAAGTTACAGATTTAAATTCTTTTGTAAAAGGTATTTTTTCTTCTAATATAAACTCATTATTCATTACAGAATCAGCTTGTTTTTTTATAGTTTCAAGTGGTTTTAGTATATACTTAAACAAAAAGAAAAGAATAACTACTAATAAAATAAAACTTATCAATAAAGAAAAAACCAGATTTTTAAAAATGGAATAGGTTTGTTGATAAAATATATTCCTATCATTATATATTTCTATATTTCCTAAAATATTCCATCCATTTGAAATAGTAGATTTTGCAGATATTTCATTTATATTTACTAATTCTATAAACCACTTTGGAGTATTATCTTGATTTATTTCTTTTTCTTTTTTAACTTCATAGACAATATTTTCGTATACATCTTTAAATACTATTTTTT